>NZ_JBHFJB010000117.1:12874-26140 GCF_057334555.1 Pseudomonas sp. AGC41 | reverse complement strand
ACCTGTGGGAGCGAGCCTGCTCGCGAAGGGGCCAGACTTGCTGACCCTGAACCAGTGTTATTCGCTGAAGGTCATTCCATGCTTTTCCTTGGTGGCCTTCACCGCCTCCAGCACCGCCATCAGGCAATCATCACGATAGCGCTCCAGCGCCGAAATGCTGTGGCGCCCCAGTTGCTCGCTCGTTCCTTCCACCACATCGTCGATCAGTTTTTCGGTCAGCTCCGGCGCCGGCAGGTAGGTCCACGGCAGTTGTAGCGCCGGGCCGAACTGGGCCATGAAATGGCGCATCCCGGCATCGCCGCCGGCCAGGGTGTAGGTCAGGAAAGTGCCCATGAACGACCAGCGCAGGCCGGCGCCAAAACGAATGGCATCGTCGATTTCACCGGTGGTCGCCACGCCGTCGTTCACCAGGTGCAGGGCCTCGCGCCACAGCGCTTCGAGCAGGCGATCGGCGATGAAACCGGGGACTTCCTTGCGCACGTGCAGCGGGCGCATGCCAAGGGATTCGTAGACCTGCATTGCCGCTTGTACGGCTTCAGGCGCGGTGTGCTTGCCACCGACCACTTCCACCAGGGGCAGCAGGTAGACCGGGTTGAACGGATGCCCGACCACGCAGCGCTCCGGATGAGTGGAGTTTGCATAGAACTCGCTCGGCAGCAGCCCCGAGGTGCTCGAGCCGATCAGTGCCTTCGGCTTGGCGGCGGCGCTGATCTGGGCGTGCAGTTCAAGCTTGAGCTCCAGCCGCTCGGGAGCGCTTTCCTGAATGAAGTCGGCCTCGCGCACGCATTCCTCGACGGTCGCGACGAAGCGCAGTCGATCCTGCGAGGCACCGAGTGCCAAGCCCTGTTTTTCCAAGGCGCCCCAGGCGTTGGCGACGCGTTTGCGCAAGGCCGCTTCGGCACCCGGCGCCGGGTCCCAGGCGACCACGTCCAGGCCGTGGGCCAGGGCGCGGCTGACCCAGCCGCTGCCAATGACACCGCTGCCCAGGGCGGCGAAGGTTTTGATGTTGGTGATGAAGCTCATGGTGGTTTCCCTAATGATTCGGTGATCCAAAATGTGCAACGAGCCTGTGTGGGAGCGAGCCTGCTCGCGATGACGGAGTGTCAGTCGATGCATGTGTGGCCTGTTCCACAGCTTTCGCGAGCAGGCTCGCTCCCACAAAGGGGATAAATAGGTTCGGCTCAGCCGCGCTGGGTCAGGCCCATTTTCTTGCGGCCCTCAGCCGGGGTCAGCACACGCGCCCCGAGGCGGCTGAGGATTTCGCTGGCACGCTCCACCAGTTGTCCATTGGTGGCGAGCACGCCTTTGTCCAGCCAGAGGTTGTCTTCCAGCCCGACCCGCACGTTGCCGCCGAGCAATACGGCCTGTGCCGCCATCGGCATTTGCATGCGGCCGATGCCGAAGCCGGCCCACACCGCGTCGGCGGGCAGGTTGTCGACCATGGCCTTCATGGTGGTGGTATCCGCCGGCGCGCCCCACGGAATACCCAGGCAGAGCTGGAACAATGGGTTATCCAGCAGGCCTTCCTTGATCATCTGCTTGGCGAACCACAGGTGCCCGGTGTCGAAGATCTCCAGCTCGGCCTTGACCCCCAGCTCGGTGATGCGCTTGGCGCCGGCCCGCAGTTGCGCCGGGGTGGAGACGTAAATGGTGTCGCCGTCGCCGAAGTTCAGGGTGCCGCAATCCAGGGTGCAGATTTCCGGCAACAGCTCCTCGACGTGGGCCAGGCGGGTCAGTGGGCCCACCAGGTCGGTGTTGGGGCCAAATTCCATCGGGTTTTCCCCCGCACCGATTTCCAGGTCGCCGCCCATGCCGGCGGTGAGGTTGACGATGATGTCCACGTCCGCCTCACGGATGCGTTCCATCACTTCCCGGTACAGCGCCACGTCGCGGCTGAACTTGCCGGTCTGCGGATCGCGCACATGGCAGTGGACCACCGTGGCACCGGCCTTGGCCGCCTCGACGGCAGCGGCGGCGATCTGTTTCGGGGTGACCGGCACGTGCGGGCTCTTGGCGGTCGTGTCGCCAGCACCGGTGAGTGCGCAGGTGATGATGACGTCGTGGTTCATGGTGCGGATTCCTTCAGGCGTGGTGAGTCACCGCGCAGCCCTTGGGAGCTGCGCAGAGGGATAACGGTTGATCAATTGCTGGTCAGTTTCAGGTTGTCGATGGCCGGCTTGCCGTCGAAAGTGGTCACGCCTTCGAGCCAGCGCTGCTTGTCCTGCGGATGGTCCTTCAGCCATTGCCGGGCGGATTCCAGTGGGTCCTTGTGGTCGAGCAGCGGCTGCATCATCCGGCTCTCGTCTTCGGCGCTGAAGGTCAGGTTGCTCAGCAGGCGGCTGACGTTCGGGCATTGCTCGGCGTAGTTCGGCGCGGTGACGGTCCAGACGCTGGCCATGCCTTCGTTCGGGCCGAGGGCGTCTTCGCTGCCGGTGAGATAGGTCATCTGCACGTTGACGTTCATCGGGTGCGGCGCCCAGCCGAAGAACACCACGGCTTCCTTGCGCCGCACGGCGCGGTCCACCGCCGCGAGCATGCCGGCCTCGCTGGACTCCACCAGCTGGAACTTGCCCAGGCCGAACTGGTTCTTGGCGATCATCGCCTTGATCTGAGTGTTGGCGCCGGAACCAGGCTCGATGCCGTAGATCTTGCCGCCCAGCTCTTTCTCAAACTTGGCGATATCGGCGAAAGTCTTCAGGCCCTTGTCGGCCAGGTAAGTCGGTACGGCCAGGGTGGCGCGGGCGTCCTTGAGGCTCGGCTGCTCCAGCACCTTGACCTGCTTCGCCTCGACGAATGGGGTGATGGTCTGGGTCATCAGCGGGTTCCAGTAGCCCAGGAACAGGTCCAGGCGCTGGTCGCGGATGCCGGCGAAAATGATCTGCTGCGAGGCGCTGGTCTGCTTGGTCTTGTAGCCGAGGCCATCGAGCATCACCTGGGTCAAGGCGCTGGTGGCGATGACGTCGGTCCAGTTGACCACGCCCAGGCGCACGTTCTGGCAGGCGGCGGGTTCGGCTGCGCGGGCAGTCTGGTTCAGGACAAACGTGGCGCTGATTGCAAGAACGCAGTAGCTGATCAGGTGTTTCATTGTCAGGTTCCTCGGCAGCTTGTTGTTATGGGTTCCGGCATCTGCGTGCCGGTGATGCCAAAGTACGCAGCCGGAACGTTGGCAAAACGCACAGCGGCGACCTGCTCTTGCACTGCAGCGACCTGTGCGCTTGAACGACGCTTGCAACTGGCGTATCAAGGTCCGCACGCTACCCGTCAACCGAGTGCGCTCCATGTCCCAGGATTTCTATTTCTTGTTGATGCCGGGTTTCTCGGCCATCGGTTTCATCTCGGCCATCGAGCCCTTGCGGGTCGCCAACCGTTTTCGCGGCGAGCTGTACCGCTGGCATGTACTGAGCGCCGATGGCGGTGCGGTGCTGGCGAGCAATGGCATGTCGGTCAACGCCGACGCCGCGCTGGAGCCGCTGAAGAAGGGTGCGACGCTGTGGGTCGTGGCGGGTTTCGAACCGTTGAAATTTGCCAGCCCGGCGTTGGAGCGCTGGTTGCATCGACTCGACAATGAAGGGGTGATCCTTGGCGGTATCGACACCGGCAGCGTGGTCCTCGCTGAGGCGGGGCTACTGGATGGCCACCGGGTGACGCTGCACTGGGAGGCGATCGAGGCGTTCAAGGAATCTTATCCACAGCTCGGCGTGACCCAGGAACTGTTCGAGATCGATCGCCGTCGCATCACTTGTGCCGGCGGCACTGCCTCCATCGACCTGATGCTCGACCTGATCGGCCAGGCCCACGGCCCGGAGCTGGCGATCCAGGTCAGCGAGCAATTCGTGCTCGGTCGCATTCGCCCGCGCAAGGACCACCAGCGCATGGAAATCGCCACGCGCTATGGCATCCGTAACAAGAAGCTGGTGCAGGTTATCGGCGAGATGGAGACCCACAGCGAACCGCCCTTGAGCACCCTGGCGTTGGCCGAGTCGATCAACGTGACGCGGCGTCAGCTGGAGCGCCTGTTCCGCCTGCACCTGAACGACACCCCGAGCAATTTCTACCTGCGCTTGCGCCTGGAAAAGGCCCGGCAACTGCTGCGTCAGACCGACATGAGTGTGCTGGAGGTGAGCATCGCCTGCGGGTTCGAGTCGCCGTCGTATTTCACCCGCAGCTATCGGGCACGCTTTGCTCGGTGTCCTCGGGAGGACCGGCGACGGCAGGGGGATGAGCGGGAGGTGGTTTGACCTGCACCGTGGCGAGGGCGCTTGCTCCCGCTGGGCTGCGAAGCAGTCCCAATGTCCTCGACTCAATCAACCTGACACACCAGGGTGCCGGGTTTCGGGGCCGCTGCGCAGCCCAGCGGGAGCAAGCTCCCTCGCCACGGGGGCTGTGTTCGGCTGGAAAAACCTATTTCTTCATCAACGCCGAGCAGGCCGCCTTGTACGCCTCATGCTGATACTTGTTCAGCGTCGCCGGCAGGGCGAAGTCATGTTTCTTGCTCTGCGCATTGATGGTCTGCGGCGACAGCAGCGTCACCTCGCAACCTTCCAGCAACTGGAAAATGCCTTCGATCTTGAACGTGGTCGGCCCGCCGGCGAATTCACCTTTCTTGCTGCGCTTCTTGATGGCGATGCGTTCGATGCCGTTGTCCGTCACGAACGCTCGAACCTGCACGGCAAAGGCCTTGACGTTGGCGGCTTCGTCATCGTCGTCGAGGGCGATTTTTTTGGTGCTCAGCGCGACGTGGCTTAACGCCTGTTGGTCCAACGAGGCAACGGCGATGATCGCTTCGCTGCCTTTGATTTCGATGCCGCAAGTTTTCATGTGAATCCCTTTACCGAAGATGCACGCAGCTTACCGTGCTGAACGGCTTCTTATGCATCACTCTTGCCCAATCGACTCCAAAAACTCCGACCGGTCATCGCTCACCTGGGCCATGCAGTCGTTTTCGGCGATTTTGTAGGCGTCGCTGCCGGGTTTGGCCGGGAAGGCGGCGATCGCGCAGTCGGCTTCGCGCTGTTTTTGCCAGAGTTGCTGGGCAGCCTTGATCTTGGTGGTGATGTCGTTGAGCTGGGCCTTGTCGCTGGCATAGCGGGTTTGCAGGCGTTCGTTGAGGCTTTGCAGGTTTTCGTTGAGCAGTTGTTCGGCGGCGGCCTTGCCGTAGGCCGAACAGGCCAGGGTCTGGACGTCGTTTTCAACTTCGTCGCAGGGGTTGGGTTCGGTGTCTTCGGTCGCGTGGGCGACGGTGCTGATCAGTGCCAGGGCGAAGAAAATCGATTTCATCGGTTGTCGCTCGAGTCCGGTTAAATCCAGTGGTGCAGCGGATTCTGGCGCAAGCGCCGGGTAAAGAACAGATGGGCAGGGTGGGCCTGTCGCAGCCCATTGTCGCGGATTGACGCTTTCGGCAATTCCCCTGTCGTTTTTGCACCCGGTCGCCACGGCCCTCAGGCATATGCTGGCCCCAAAGCGCCGGCACACGATTCGGCGCATGAATCGCCAACAAGGGGACTGCCTGATGAGCCCAGCCGAATTGCACGCCGACAGCATCGTTATCGACGGGCTGATCATTGCCAAGTGGAACCGCGACCTGTTCGAAGACATGCGCAAGGGCGGCCTGACCGCAGCCAACTGTACCGTGTCGGTGTGGGAGGGTTTCCAGGCCACCATCAACAACATCGTCGCCAGCCAGAAACTGATCCGCGAAAACAGCGACCTGGTGATCCCGGTGAAATCCACCGCCGACATCCGTCGCGCCAAGGAGCAGGGCAAGACCGGCATCATCTTCGGTTTCCAGAACGCCCATGCCTTCGAGGACCAGCTTGGCTACGTCGAGATCTTCAAGCAGCTCGGCGTTGGCGTGGTGCAGATGTGCTACAACACCCAGAACCTGGTGGGCACCGGCTGCTACGAGCGCGACGGCGGCCTGTCGGGCTTCGGTCGTGAAATCGTCGCCGAGATGAACCGCGTCGGCATCATGTGCGACCTGTCCCACGTCGGTTCCAAGACTTCCGAAGAAGTCATTCTCGAATCGAAGAAGCCGGTCTGCTACTCCCACTGCCTGCCGTCCGGCCTGAAAGAGCATCCACGCAACAAGTCCGACGAAGAACTGAAGTTCATCGCCGACCACGGCGGTTTCGTCGGCGTGACCATGTTCGCGCCGTTCCTGGCCAAGGGCATCGATTCAACCATCGACGACTACGCCGAAGCCATCGAATACACCATGAACATCGTCGGTGAAGACGCCATCGGCATCGGCACTGACTTCACCCAGGGCCATGGCCAGGATTTCTTCGAGATGCTGACCCACGACAAGGGCTACGCCCGTCGTCTGACCAGCTTCGGCAAGATCATCAACCCCCTGGGCATCCGCACCGTGGGCGAGTTCCCGAACCTCACCGAGACGCTGCTCAAGCGTGGTCACCCGGAACGGGTGGTGCGCAAGATCATGGGCGAGAACTGGGTGAATATTTTGAAAGATGTCTGGGGCGAATAAACACCGTCGCGTCACTGAATCCTTTACCTGCGGCCACTCGCGCCGCAGGCACATCACGAATTTCCGGAGTCAAGTTTTCATGGCCAAGATCGCCCCGCAACTGCCAATCGAAGTCGACAGCGAAACCGGTGTCTGGACCTCCGACGCCCTGCCGATGCTGTACGTGCCGCGGCACTTCTTCGTCAACAACCACATGGGCATCGAGGAAGTTCTGGGCGCCGATGCCTACGCCGAAATCCTCTACAATGCCGGCTACAAATCCGCCTGGCACTGGTGCGAAAAAGAAGCCGAATGTCACGGCCTGGAAGGCGTCGCGGTGTTCGAGCATTACATGAAGCGCCTGTCCCAACGTGGCTGGGGCCTGTTCAAGATCCAGGACATCGACCTGGACCAAGGCACCGCCAGCGTCAAGCTCGAACATTCGGCGTTCGTCTACGTGTACGGCAAGGTCGGGCGCAAGGTCGACTACATGTTCACCGGCTGGTTCGCCGGCGCCATGGACCAGATCCTCGCCGCGCGCGGCAGCCAGATCCGCACCGTGGCCGAGCAGGTCTACGGCGGTTCCGAAGAAGGCCACGACGACGGCCTGTTCATCGTCAAGCCGTTGTAAGTCGAGGATCGCGCCATGGCTTTTGAAGCAATGTTCCAGCCGATCCAGATCGGCAAGCTGACCATCCGCAACCGCGTGCTCAGCACCGCGCATGCCGAGGTCTACGCCACCGACGGCGGCATGACCACCGACCGCTATGTGAAGTATTACGAAGAGAAAGCCAAGGGTGGCATCGGCCTGGCGATCTGCGGCGGCTCGTCCGTGGTTGCCATCGACAGCCCGCAGGAATGGTGGAGTTCGGTGAACCTGTCCACCGACCGCATCATCCCGCACTTCCAGAACCTGGCCGACGCCATGCACAAGCATGGCGCCAAGATCATGATCCAGATTACCCACATGGGTCGTCGCTCGCGCTGGGACGGTTTCAACTGGCCGACCCTGATGTCACCGTCCGGCGTGCGTGAACCGGTGCACCGCGCTACCTGCAAGACCATCGAGCCGGAAGAAATCTGGCGGGTGATCGGTAACTACGCCCAGGCCGCGCGCCGGGCCAAGGCCGGTGGCCTGGACGGCGTCGAGCTGTCCGCCGTGCACCAGCACATGATCGACCAGTTCTGGAGCCCGCGGGTCAACAAGCGTACCGACGAGTGGGGCGGCAGTTTCGAAGGCCGCATGAAATTCGGCCTGGAAGTGTTGAAGGCCGTGCGCGCCGAAGTGGGCGAGGATTTCTGCGTGGGCATGCGCCTGTGCGGTGACGAGTTCCACCCGGACGGTTTGTCCCACGAGGACATGAAACAGATCGCCAAGTACTACGACGATACCGGCATGCTCGATTTCATCGGTGTGGTGGGCTCGGGTTGCGACACCCATAACACCCTGGCCAACGTCATTCCGAACATGAGTTATCCACCGGAGCCGTTCCTGCACCTGGCCGCCGGTATCAAGGAAGTGGTCAAGGTTCCGGTGCTGCATGCGCAGAACATCAAGGACCCGAACCAGGCCACGCGGATCCTCGAGGGTGGCTACGTCGACATGGTCGGCATGACCCGTGCCCACATCGCCGATCCGCACCTGATCGCCAAGATCAAGATGGGCCAGATCGACCAGATCAAGCAGTGCGTCGGCGCCAACTACTGCATCGACCGCCAGTACCAGGGCCTGGACGTGCTGTGCATCCAGAACGCTGCGACCTCACGTGAATACATGGGCGTGCCGCACATCATCGAGAAATCCACCGGGCCGAAACGCAAAGTCGTAGTGGTCGGTGCCGGCCCGGCCGGGATGGAAGCGGCGCGCGTGGCCGCCGAGCGTGGGCACGACGTGACGCTGTTCGAGAAGAAGGAATTCATCGGCGGACAGATCACCACCGCCTCGAAAGCCCCGCAACGGGACCAGATCGCCGGTATCACCCGCTGGTTCCAACTCGAGCTGGCGCGGCTGAAAGTCGACCTGCGCCTGGGCGTGGCGGCGGATGCGCCGACCATCATGGACCTGCGTCCAGACGTGGTGGTGCTGGCCGTCGGCGGCCACCCGAACGTCGAGCAGAACGAACACTGGGGCGCCGCCGAAGGGTTGGTGGTCAGCAGTTGGGACGTGCTCGACGGCAAGGTTGCGCCGGGCAAGAACGTGCTGGTCTACGACACTATCTGCGAGTTCACCGGCATGTCGGTGGCGGACTTCCTCGCCGACAAGGGCAGCCAGGTCGAGATCGTCACCGACGATATCAAGCCGGGCGTGGCCATTGGCGGGACGTCATTCCCGACCTACTACCGCAGCATGTACCCCAAGGAAGTGATCATGACCGGGGACATGATGCTGGAAAAGGTCTACCGCGAAGGCGACAAGCTGGTGGCGGTGCTGGAGAACGAATACACCGGCGCCAAGGAAGAGCGTGTGGTGGACCAGGTGGTGGTGGAGAACGGCGTGCGGCCGGACGAAGAAATCTACTACGCGCTGAAGGAAGGTTCGCGCAACAAGGGCCAGATCGACGTCGAAGCCCTGTTCGCGATCAAGCCGCAGCCGTGCCTGGAGCAAAGTGGCGATGGCTACCTGCTGTTCCGCATCGGCGACTGCGTGGCCCAGCGTAATACACACGCCGCCATTTATGACGCGCTTCGGCTTTGTAAAGATTTTTGACGGCGTAGCGGCAAGCGACAAGCTGCAAGCTCCAAGTAAAAGCACAGTCTCTACTGCTCTTTCTTGCAGCTTGTAGCTTGCAGCTCGCACCTCGCAGAGGTGACTCTGATGCTAAACACCCTTCTTCCAATCCTGCTGTTCGCAGCCCTCGGCCTCGCGGCCCTGGGTGCCTTGCGGCGGGTGAACATGTGGCGCCGGGGGCGGCCGGCGAAAGTCGACCTGATCGGTGGTCTCTTTGCCATGCCCAAGCGCTACATGGTGGATTTGCACCACGTGGTGGCGCGGGACAAGTACATTGCCAATACGCACGTCGCCACGGCGGGCGGGTTTGTCCTGGCGGCGGTGCTGGCGATCCTGGTGCACGGTTTCGGCCTGCAGAACCGTATCCTCGGTTATGCCTTGCTGTTCGCCACGTTGCTGATGTTCAGCGGCGCGATCTTCATCGCCCTGCGCCGTCGCAACCCGCCCTCGCGGCTGTCCAAGGGCCCTTGGATGCGCCTGCCGAAAAGCCTGTTCGCGTTTTCCATCAGCTTCTTCCTGGTGACCTTGCCGGTGGCCGGGATTCTGCCGGCGGACTTCGGTGGCTGGTTGCTGGTGGCGCTGTTGGGGCTGGGCGTGCTCTGGGGCGTCTCGGAGATGTTCTTCGGCATGACCTGGGGCGGGCCGATGAAGCACGCCTTCGCCGGTGCCCTGCACCTGGCCTGGCACCGCCGTGCAGAACGTTTTGGCGGCGGCCGTTCCACCGGCCTTAAACCGCTGGACCTGAACGACCCCGCCGCGCCGCTGGGTGTGGAGAAACCCAAGGATTTCACCTGGAACCAGTTGCTCGGCTTCGACGCCTGCGTGCAGTGCGGCAAGTGCGAAGCGGCCTGCCCGGCGTTCGCCGCCGGCCAGCCACTGAACCCGAAAAAACTCATCCAGGACATGGTCGTCGGCCTGGCCGGCGGCACCGATGCGAGGTTCGCCGGCAGTCCTTACCCAGGCAAACCCGTCGGCGAGCACGGTGGTAATCCACACCAGCCGATCGTCAACGGCCTGGTGGACGCCGAGACGCTGTGGTCCTGCACCACTTGCCGGGCGTGTGTCGAGGAGTGCCCGATGATGATCGAGCACGTCGACGCCATCGTCGACATGCGCCGGCACCTGACTCTGGAAAAGGGCGCCACGCCGAACAAGGGCGCCGAGGTGCTGGAGAACCTCATCGCCACTGACAACCCTGGCGGCTTCGCCCCGGGCGGGCGGATGAACTGGGCGGCGGACCTGAACCTGAACCTGCTCAGCGAGAAAAAATCCACCGACGTGCTGTTCTGGGTCGGCGACGGTGCCTTCGACATGCGTAACCAGCGCACCTTGCGCGCCTTCGTCAAAGTCCTCAAGGCGGCGAAAATCGACTTCGCCGTGCTCGGCCTCGAAGAACGCGACAGCGGCGACGTGGCCCGGCGCCTCGGTGATGAAGCGACGTTCCAGCTGTTGGCCAAGCGCAACATCCAGACCCTGGCGAAATACAGCTTCAACCGCATCGTCACCTGCGACCCCCACAGCTTCCACGTATTGAAAAACGAATACGGCGCCTTCGATGGCAACTACCTGGTGCAGCACCACAGCACCTACCTGGCGGAAATCATCGACGCCGGCGCGCTGAGCCTCGGCCAGCACAAGGGCGACAGCGTGACTTATCACGACCCGTGCTACCTGGGCCGCTACAACGGCGAATACGAGGCTCCGCGCCAGGTGCTGCGTGCGCTGGGCATCGAGGTCAAGGAGATGCAGCGTTCCGGTTTCCGTTCGCGTTGCTGCGGCGGCGGTGGCGGTGCGCCGATTACCGACATTCCGGGCAAGCAGCGTATTCCTGACATGCGCATGGAAGACATCCGCGAAACCGGCGCCGAACTGGTGGCCGTGGGTTGTCCACAGTGCACCGCGATGCTCGAAGGCGTGGTCGAACCACGACCGATGATCAAGGACATTGCCGAACTGGTGGCCGATGCGCTGCTCGAGGATACGACCCCGAGCAAACCCGTGGCTCCGGCCAAACGTGAACCTGCGGAGGTGCATTGATGAGCGACATCATCCGCCGCGACCCTCGCGCCGAGTGGATCGCCCGCAACCGCCTGCATCCGTTGCACGCGGCCATGCAACCGGCGCAGCACAGCTGGATGGGGCCTAACGGCGTCATTCGCAAGAACGTCCATGGGATCGGCTTCATCGGCCCCAACGGCATCAAGCGCATCGACCGCAGCGGCGCCCAGCAGGGCGGCGCGAGCAAGCGCACCGCGGCCACTGAAGTGCAACTACCGCTGCATCAGGTGCCGCAACCGGCGTTCTACATCAGCGTGGTCCCGGACATGGTCGGTGGTCGTCTCAGCAGTCACGACCGCGACCTGTTGGGCCTGGCCCATCAATTGGCGGGCGCGGAAGGCGCGGTCCTGGTGGTGGTCTTCGGCGAGCATAAAGAGAACACGTTCGCCACGGCGGGCGTGGACCGCTTGCTGGTGCTTGAGGGCGATGAATTCAGCGGTTATGCACCGGAACAGCGGGTGCAAGGCCTGCGGGCTGTGGATAACCAGTTCAACCCACGCCATTGGCTGCTACCGGACAGCCGCAGCGGCGGTGGTGAACTGGGTCGGCGCTTCGCCGCGGCTTTGGGCGAACGTCCGGCCACTCGTGTCTGGCAGGTCAAGGGCGAGGAGTGCATCGGCCGCGCCGGTGCGGGCCTGCAAGACCTGGCTCGGCCGTTGGCGCGATTGATCCTGGCAGCGGCCGAGTGCGCCGAGCCGGTTAGCGAGACCCGCCACGAAGCCTTGCCGGTGGAGTTATCCACAAGCGTGGCGCGCAGCTTGTCGCGGATCGAGGATCTTGGTGCGGTGGCGGTGGATCCGGGCGCGATCCCGATGGCCGAGGCCGAATTCATTTTCTCCGGCGGCAACGGCGTCAAGGACTGGGAGCTTTTCCACAGGACTGCGGCGGCCTTGGGCGCGACCGAAGGCGCCTCGCGGGTGGCGGTGGACGACGGTTACATGGCCCGCGATCGCCAGGTCGGTGCGTCCGGCACCTGGGTCACGGCACGGGTTTATGTCGCCGTGGGGATTTCCGGGGCGATCCAGCACCTGCAAGGTATCGGCGCCTGCGACAAGGTGGTGGCGATCAACCTCGATCCCGGCTGCGACATGATCAAGCGTGCGGACCTGTCGGTGATCGGTGACAGCGCGGCGATTCTCCAGGCCCTGATCGCGGCGGTAGAGGCTTACCGCAACGAAGCCAGGCGCGATGCGGCTTAAGCTAAGGAAACGTGCATGAGTACCCAAGTGATCAGCCTCGTCTCCATCGGCGCCCACCCGACCTCCGGTCGGCCCCGGCGCGCCGAACAGGACGCCCGCGCCGTGGAGCTGGGCCTGCAACTGGCCGGCGACGAACTGCAAGTGTTGCACGCCGGCGACGTGGCCGAACCAGCCTTGCGCGCCTACCTGGGCATGGGCCTGGATGAGCTTCACGTGTTGGATAATCCGGAAGGCGCCGATGCATTGCCGGCGCTGACCGATTATCTGCGCGACGCCGGCGCCCAAGTGGTGCTCACCGGCAGCCAGGCGGAAACCGGTGAAGGTTCGGGCATGCTGCCGTTTCTGCTGGCGGAAAACCTCGGCTGGCCGCTGGTGGTGGGGTTGGCCCAGGTCGAATCCATCGACAACGGCGTGGCCCTGGTGCTGCAAGCCTTGCCCCGCGGTCAGCGCCGTCGGCTCAAGGTGCGCCTGCCGTTCCTGGCCACTGTGGATAACGCCGCGCCGAAACCACGGCAGAGCGCCTATGGCCCGGCGCGGCGTGGGGCGTTGCAGGCGGAAGAAGTTGAAGTGGTCGACGACGCCCTCTTGGCGGTGGCGACCCTGCAACCGGCCAAGCCACGGCCCAAGCGCCTGAAGGTGATCAAGGCCAAGAGCGGCGCCGACCGCATGAAAGCCGCCACGGCCAAGGCCAGCGGTGGAGGCGGGCAGGTGCTCAAGGGCGTGAGCCCGGAGGCCGGGGCCGAGGCGATTCTGAAGCTGCTGGTGGAGGAAGGGGTGGTTCGCTAAATCCAGAACCACCGAAAACCCTGTGGGAG
>NZ_JBHFJB010000117.1:2178-12846 GCF_057334555.1 Pseudomonas sp. AGC41 | reverse complement strand
CCGTTGCATAGCTGTTCCACCGCATTCGCGAGCAGGCTCCCCCCACAGGGGATTGGTGGAGCCACCCAATATCCTGCCTAGCCCGGTGTTGTGGAAGGATTACCCACAATCCCTGTGTGTCCAGCTGTGGATAACCTGTTCGCCCCTCGCTGCATCCCATGTGAATTGGCCTTTGGAGACCTTCGTTCAAAAAACAACCAGATTAACTTGCGGTTTTTATTGGGTTTTTTTGCGAGTAACGGAGCATTCCAACCCAGAGTTGCCCCCAATCTCTGTTGGCGCTTCTGTGGATAAGATGTTCGCTCAACGCTGCAACCCATGCGGTACGGGGGCTCCAGCGAGTTGATCAATTAATGATCAATCATAGAGTTCCAGTTAAAAAACCACTGAAATAACATCGGTTTATCGGCTACCCAGGCTGTTTTCCACAAAATCGTCAAATTACCCCCAAACGCTGTTGGCGCTTCTGTGGATAACGTGTTGGCTCTGTCCTCCAGGCCACGCTATGCGCGGCTTATGGAGTATTGATCAAAAAACGTTCAATGAAGCACGAAACGACTGTTTGCGATAAGTCACGGATTTTATTCACGTTGTCCTTCACCAAATCCAGCTCGCCTTTACACTTGTCCCCATTAGCTGTGGGTGGCTATGTGGATAACTTGTTCGCCGAACGCTACAAGCCACGACAGGCTTAGCACCGAACGCGATAGATCAAATTTCATACAGTTCTAAGGAACCACCTTGACGTAGGGGTGTCGCCTGTCTTCACTCAGGGCACAAGGAAGCACGACTTATCCATGCCGGTTCAGGGAGAACGCATGATGGATAGCAAGCCCCCCAATTCGTACCCCGCTTCAACCCCGACGTGCATGCCCACCCCCATGACCTCGTTACCCCGGCGCAACGGTCGTCGTGCCGCCAATCAGCGTGCACGCCTATAGCGCCTGAGGATCCCTCCCATCAACACCGTTGACTGCCGCTTCAACCCGTACGGGATAGTGGCCAGGCGTTCGCACGCCTATGAATCTACAGGCAACCGCAGAGTTGCCCCTTCTGCCTGAGAGGACTTGAACATGACACGGATATCGACCCCCATCAGTGAAATCAAGGAACACTACGACGTTATCGTCATCGGTTCCGGCTACGGCGGCGGCATTGCCGCATCGCGCCTGTCCCGGGCCGGGCGCAAGGTTTGCCTGCTGGAACGTGGCCGGGAAATCCAGCCGGGCGAATACCCCAATACCTTGCTCGCCGCCACCGAGGAGTTGCAGGTGCATGACCCGGACGGCCATATCGGTTCGCGCACCGGGCTGTTCGACCTGCACGTCAACGCCCAGCAGAACGTGGTGGTCGGGTGCGGTCTGGGCGGCACCTCGCTGATCAATGCCAACGTCGCGTTGGAAGCCGAACCCGGCGTCTTCGAGGACCTGCGCTGGCCACTCGCAATGCGCGAGCACAGCGATACGCTACTCAAGGACGGCTACGCGCGGGCTCGGGAAATGCTCAAGCCCAACCCTTATCCGGCGTCCTCGCCGAACCTGCCCAAGCTCGACGCCCATAAGAAATCCGCTGATTACCTCAAGCAGGGCGCACATTTCTACAAGCCGCCGATCAACGTGACCTTCGACAAGCTGCCGAACAACCTCAACCACGTCGGCGTCGAGCAGTTGCCGTGCAACGGCTGTGGCGATTGTGTCTCGGGCTGTAACAACAAGGCCAAGAACACCACGCTGATGAATTACCTGCCGGACGCCTGGAACCATGGCACGGAGATTTTCTGCCAGGCCGAGGTGCGGCACCTGGAGCGCGATGGCGACGGCTGGATCGTGCATTTCCAGTACCTGGACAGTGGTCGCGAAATGTTCTCGGCGCCGACGCTGTTCGTGCGCGCCGATATCGTCGTGGTCTCCGCCGGTACCCTGGGCTCCACCGAAATCATGTTGCGCTCGCGGGACAAGGGCCTGTCGATGTCTGCCCAGTTGGGCGAAAACATGAGCGGCAACGGTGACATCCTCGGCTTCGGCCACAACTGCGACCAGGTCATCAACGGCATCGGTTTTGGCGCTCATTCGGCCAAGGAGCTGGAGCCGGTGGGGCCGTGCATCACCTCGGTGATCGACATGCGCACCGAAGGCGACTGGCGCAGCCGCATGGTCATCGAAGAAGGCTCGATTCCCGGTGCCCTCGGCCGTGCCATGGTGCCGAGCATGGCGGCGTTCGCCGAGATGATCGGCGTGCCCACCGACACCGGCTTTGGTGCCGCCCTGAGATACAAGGGGCGCGAAGCCGAAAGCTTCCTGCGCGGGCCGTACTACGGCGCGCTGCATAACATGCAGACCTACCTGATCATGAGTCATGACAACGGCAAGGGCCGCATGGTCCTCGACAACAAGGACCAACTGCGCATCGACTGGTCCGGGGTCGGCGAGCAGGAAAACGTCACTCTCGGCAATGAGCGTCTGCACCAGAGCACCAAGGCCCTGGGCGGGATCTGGGTCGAGAACCCGATCTGGACCAAGCTGCTCAAGCACAGCATCGTCTCGGTCCATCCCTTGGGCGGCTGCGTGATGGGCGAGGACGCCGCCCAGGGCGTGGTCAATCACAAAGGCCAGGTGTTCAGTGGCGCCAGCGGCACCGACGTCTATCCGGGCCTGTACGTGACGGACGGCTCGGTGATCCCGACGTCCCTGGCGGTCAATCCGCTGCTGACCATTTCCGCGGTAAGTGAACGCAACATGGGCCTGCTGGCGGCCGATCGCGGTTGGCTGATCGATTACACGCTGCCGTCGGCCCCGCGCAAACCAGTGGCGGCGCCGACCCTCGGCGTGCAATTCACCGAAACCATGAAAGGTTATTTTTCCAGCGCCTTCACCCAACCCCAAGGCACCGACCTCAGCTTTTACGAAGCCGCGGCCAAGCGCGGCCAGGCCGACAACTCGCCTATCGAATTCACCCTGACCATCACCGCCGCTGACCTTGATCGCCTGATCAAGGAACCGGAACACGCCGCGACCCTGGTGGGCACGCTCGATGCGCCTCTGCTGTCATCCAAGCCGCTGGTCGCCAGCAACGGCGTGTTCAACCTGTTCGAGCAGTATCAGGATCAGGTCGGCGTGCGGCACATGAACTACGACATGAAACTGACCGCCGAAGACGGCAGCGACTATTTCTTCAGTGCGTTCAAGACGGTGCCGGAGGACAACGGCGTGCTGAACATCTGGCACGACACCAGCACCCTCTACGTCACGCTCTATCGCGGGCCGGACAAGACCGGCGCGGTGCTCGGCTCGGGGGTGATGCACATCCTGCCGGCGGATTTTGCCAAGCAGATGACCACCATGAAAGTGCTCAACGCCCGCAACGAGCGTGAGCGGGTAGAGGCGCTGGCGCGGTTCGGCAAGTTCTTCGCGGGCATCCTGTGGGAGAGCTACGGCGGGGTGTTCGCCGGCGATGTCTATTTCAACCCGGACGCGCCGCCGCGCTTGAAACGGCCGCTGGATGCACCGGCCCCGGTGGTGCATTTTTTTCAGACCGAAGACCACGTCGAACTGCGCCTGACCCGCTACCAGGCGGGCAGCAAAGGCCCGGTGATGCTGGTCCATGGCCTGGGCGTGGGCTCGAATATCTTTTCCACCGACACCATTCATACCAACCTGTTGGAGTACCTGTGCAAGCACGAGTACGACGTCTGGCTGCTGGATTTGCGGGTGAGTATCCTGCTGCCGGCGAGCAAAAACGAATGGAACGGCGATCAGGTGGCCCAATACGACTTCAAGGCCGCTATCGGGCAGATCCAGCAGGCGACCTCGGCTCGTGACGTGCAATGCGTAGTGCATTGCTACGGCGCGACGACGTTCTTCATGTCGATGCTGGCGGGCTTGCAGGGCGTGCGCTCGGTGGTCTGCTCGCAGATCGCCGCCGACACGGTGGTCGCCACCGCCACCGGGTTGAAGGCCGGTTTGCATCTGCCGGGAGTGCTTGATGCCATCGGCATCAAGTCCATGACGGCCTATGCCGACACCAAGGAAAGCTGGTTCAACAAACTCTACGACAAGGCCCTCAACGGCTATGCCCGGATCGAGGCCCAGGGCTACTGCACCAACCCGGTCTGCCACCGCATCACGTTCATGTATGCGTCGCTGTACCGCCACGACACCCTCAATGAAACCCTGCACGACAACCTGCATGAGTTGTTCGGCGAGTCGAACATCCAGACCTTCGAGCACCTGGCGCTGATCGTGCGCAAAGGGCACCTGGTGGACTTCAAGGGCAACGACGTCTACATGCCGCATTTCGACCGGTTGAAGTTGCCGATCTGCTTCATCAGCGGCGCCGACAACCAGTGCTACTTGCCGCAGAGCACCCTCAAGACCTACGAACGGCTGTGCGAGATGCACGGCCCGCAGTTGTTCAGCCGTCATGAGGTGCCCGGCTACGGCCACATCGACTGCATGTTCGGCAAGGACGCGGTGGTGGATGTGTATCCGATCATCCTCGGGCACCTGGAGAAGACGGCGCTCGGTTGACTCGGCACCGAGTCGCCTTCTTCGCGAGCAGGCTCGCTCCCACATGGGATTTGTGTCGTACACAAGTTGGGTGGTTAACACCGCTCTATGTGGGAGCGAGCCTGCTCGCGAAAGCAATCGTTAGTGCGCCGCATCGTGTGAATCAGGAATAAGGAATAAGGAAAAAGGATGCCATGAACACTTGTATCCGCTGGTTCCAACGCATCATCTGGATCGGAATCGTCATGAACATGGTCTTCGCGATCCCGGCGCTGTTCGCGCCGGCGTTGCTGACCTCCATGCTTGGCCTGCCGCAGGTGCTGTCCGATCCCTGGCTGGAAAACGCCGGCATGTTGCTGGTGGGGATCAGCCTGTTCTATATGCCCTCGGGGTTCAACGCGCCGCGTTTCGTGGTGCATTCGTGGTTATGCGTGCTGTCGCGTCTGGTGGCGGTGGTGTTCTGGATCTACCTGATCAACACCAACAACCAGGGCCAACTGTTCGTGCCGATGTTGATCGGCGACCTGAGCATGTTCCTGATCCTGGGCGTGCTGTTGTATCTGGGCAGCCCGGTGGCCAATCGTCCGCTGGCGTTGCTCCGGGCCGGTTGGCGCGAATGGCGTCAAGGCTGGGCACATCGCTGGCAAAGCCATGGCTTCAAGGTAGGCGCGCTGATTATGCTGCTGGTGCTTGGCTTCATCGGCTACCAGACCTGGTATCAGATGATCCGCGAGGTGCCGCAGCCGGACTTCGCTTCCGACGAAGATCATTACAAATACGCCGCCATCGGCCTGGGCATCGAAGCGCGGATTCCCTACTACCTGTTCGCCGTGCTGCCACAGATGTGCCCGGAAAAACTGCCCAAGCCAGGCGGTTATGAGGTGTTCGGCTTCCTCTATGAAAACGGCAACGACCTGCCCATCGGCATGGCCAAGCGGCAGCTCGGTTACCCCACGGTGGAGCCCAACTGCGCGCTGTGCCACACCGGTTCCTACCGGGCCAATGCCACTGACGTAGCGGTTCCGGTCGCCGCCGCGCCGGCCAATACCCTGCAATTGCAGGCCTTCCAGTGGTTCGCCTACGAGTGTGCCAGCGATCCGAAATTCACCCCAGACGCGGTGATGGCGGCGATCAACGGCAAGTTCCAGCTGGGGTTCTTCGAAAAGCTCTATAACCGCTACCTGATCATTCCGATGGCCAAGAGTGCGCTGCTCAAGCAGAAACAGGCGTACGCCTGGCAGAAGCTGCGTCCGGCCCAGGGACCGGGGCGGACCGACACGTTCAACCCGACCAAGATGGTGGTCTTCGGCTTCCCGGATGACTCCACCATAGGCACCGTGGATTTGCCGCAGGTGTGGAACCAGAAACCCCGTGAGTCCATGTACCTGCACTGGGACGGCAATAACAACAAGATCCACGAACGCAACTACGCCGCAGCCATGGCCGTGGGCGCGACACCGGAATCGGTGCTGCCGCCGAGCTTCAACCGGGTGACCAACTGGTTGCTGGGCCACAAGCCACCGGCCTGGCCGTTCGCCCTGGATCAGGCGAAAGTCGCCCAGGGCAAACCGATCTGGGAGCAGAACTGTGCCGGTTGCCACGACTTCGGCCGCAGCGACACCGGCCAGGTCACCACCAACATCGACCAGTTGGGCACCGATCCCCATCGGTTGAATTCCTTCACCACCGGGCTGGTGACGGCGTTCCATGGTTTCAAGAAGCCGCCGTTCGACTTTGGCGCCTACCGCAAGACCCAGAGCTACAGCAACACGCCCACCGACGGCATCTGGCTGCGCGCGCCATACCTGCATAACGGTTCGGTGCCGACCCTGTGGGATCTGCTGCAAACACCCGAGCAGCGCCCGCAAGTGTTCTACACCGGCTCCGACATCTACGACCCGCAGAAGGTTGGTTTCATCACCAGTGGCGCGCAGATGAAGGCGTCGGCGGATTTCAAATACGACACGCGCCTGGAAGGCAACCACAACGGCGGCCACCTGTACGGCACGCAGCTGTCGGACGTCGACAAACGGGCTTTGATCGAATTCATGAAGACCCTGTAGTCCGGGGCAAAACGAAGGAGCGTTCACATGTCATTACTGCACCATTGGGAACATGAGTTCGACAAGGTCAAGGTCCGCCTGCACGGGTTGGTCACGCGGCTGGAAATGTCCTGGAAAAAACTCGTCAACGACCTCGAGCCCGAGGAGTTCCAGGCCATCGTCAAGCTGCTCGAGCGTGGCCATGCTCAAGCCCGGCATGTCATTGATCATGGTGATTTGCCCGACGACGAACCGGCCGTGCCGTGGGAGCTGGCGCACGGCCTGTCGATTCTGAAAATCGGCAACGCCACGCCTTTGCCGCAAAAGGAACAGGAATTGCCAACCCGAGTGCTCAAGGACGGCACCTTGCTCGGTTGCCGCAAATGGGAGCTGCTGGACCTGTTGTGGAGCGAGGCGCTGCTCAAGTGGATCGAGAACCTGCGTCACCACGCACCTTTCGCCACCACCCCGGCGCTGGTGAAAATGGACAACGACGTGGTGCTGGCCATTGCCGGCGACTGGGGCACCGGCCCGTTCGACAGTCACGCACCCGCCGTGGCTGTCGCCAACCAGATGCAACTGGCCCAGGCCGATTTCACCATTCACCTGGGGGATGTGTATTACGCCGGCACCCATTCTCAGGAAGATGTCGACATGGCTGGGTGGCCGCAGGGCAAGCATGGGTCGTTCACGCTCAATTCCAACCATGAGATGTACAGCGGCGCCCATGGCTACTTCAAAGAGCTGGCGTCGCGTTTTCCGGTGCAACAGGGCACCAGTTATTTCGCCTTGTACAACGACGACTGGCTGGTGGTCGGCCTCGACAGCGCCTATGCCTCGGACGCGATGAACCTGTACATGGACGGCACCCTCAACACCCAGCAGATCGAGTGGATGAAAAGCCTGCCCAAGCGCAAGAAACTGATGGTGCTCAGTCATCACCAGGGTTTTGATATTTCCGGACACCACAAGACCGCGCTCTACCAACCGGTGTGCGATGCCTTGGGGCGTGAGCCGGATTACTGGTACTGGGGGCATCTGCACAACGGCATCTGCTACGCGCCGCAAGGCGGGCTGCAGGCGCGTTGCGTCGGGCATGGAGCGATTCCCTACGGCACCACCAGCGAGTTGAACGGGCATCCTCGGGTGTTGTGGTCGGAAACACAATTGGCGGGGGACGAGGCGTATCCGGAGCGGGTGTTGAACGGGTATGTGAAGGTGCGGCTGGCGGGGGAGGAGATTATCGAGACGTTTTATGGGGAGGATGGGTCGGTGCGTTGGTCTTCAAAATAATCGGGTGAATGTAAAGCCGCCTTCGCGAGCAGGCTCGCTCCCACATTTGATCTTTGGTACGCCAAAGAACCCTTGTGGGAGCGAGCCTGCTCGCGAAGATTTGGATTTTAGCCCTGGACCGGCACGCCCTTGAGGTACGGCGCCGGCTCGGCCCCGAGGTTGTTGAGCATGCGCTCGCTGTACCAGTCGACGAAGTTCACCACGCCGAATTCGTAAGTCTTCGAGTAAGGGCCCGGCTGGTAGGCGGTGGAGTTGATGCCGCGCTGGTTTTCTTCGGCCAGGCGACGGTCCTGGTCGTTGGTGGCATCCCAGACCTGGCGCATGCGCTCCACGTCATAGTCGACGCCTTCGACCGCGTCCTTGTGCACCAGCCACTTGGTGGTGACCATGGTTTCCTGGGCGCTGATCGGCCACACCGTGAAGACGATGATGTGATCGCCCATGCAGTGGTTCCACGAGTGCGGCAGGTGCAGGATGCGCATCGAGCCCAGGTCCGGGTTCTTGATGCGGCCCATCAGTTTGGCGCAGCCCTGCTTGCCGTCCATGGTCATCGACACGGTGCCCTTGAGCAGCGGCATGCGCACGATGCGGTTGCGCAGGCCGAAGCTGGCGTGGGCGTAAGGGATCTTCTCGGCGTCCCAGGCAGCGGCGGAAGCGGCCACGTGGTCCTTGAACGCCTGGTCGGCCCGCGGATCGGTGACGTCGTCCCATTCCAGCAGGGTCTTGAGCAGCTCGGGGTGCGAGGCGTTGCAGTGGTAGCACTCGCGGTTGTTTTCCAGCACCAGTTTCCAGTTGGCCTTTTCCATCAAGGTGGTTTGCACCGCCACCTTGGTGTTTTCCATGTCGTAGGGTTCCATGTAGTGGTTCAGGGTCGACAGGAAATCATCGATGGCCGGCGGGTTCTCGGCCAGGCTGATGAAGATGTAGCCGCCGGCGGTCTTCACGTTCACGGGCTTGAGGCCGTACTGCTTCATGTCGAAGTCGGCGCCCATTTCGGTGCCGGCAAACAGCAGGCGACCGTCCAGTTCGTAGGTCCACTGGTGGTAGTGGCAGACCAGCTTGGCGACCTTGCCCTTGTCGCTGGTGCACAACCGCGAGCCACGGTGGCGGCAGACGTTATGGAACGCGTGCACCACACCTTCGGCGCCGCGAATCACGATGATCGGGTTCTTGCCGACCTGCAGCGTCAGGTAGTTGCCCTTGGCCGGGATCTCGCAGGTCATGCCGGCGATCAACCATTCCTTCTGGAAAATTTCCTGCATGTCGATATCAAACAGGCGCTCATCGGAGTAGAACGGCTGCGGCAGCGAAAAGGTCCGCTCGCGCTCTTGCAGCATTTGCGCGGTGGCCTTGCGTGCGGGTTCCAGCGGATCGCCCAGGCTCAGGGTAGTAGTGACGTCCATCGTTTTATCCTCATGGCCATCTCTGTGGCCGGCGAAAGTGGCTAATCAAGGGTGCTACGCAAGGCAGAAAATAGTGTTTATCCGTTGGGGCGAGTGTGGGGCCGCGCAGGGGCGCAACCTTATCCATGGGCGACATGGCCCAATCTGTTCCCGACGCGCGAGCCCCGGTAGTTAGGGGCTGGTCGCGATAAGTATGTGAATGTCGCAGATAGGTAAATGGTGGTGCAGGCGCCTGCGCACAATCGCCATCATTAAGGCCGACAGTCGGCCGTGGAGATCAGCATGTCCAATAATTTCCTGAACCCGGTCACCACCCAGACCTGGGCCAATGGCCGACATATCGTTCGTTGCGTCAAAGTCATCCAGGAAACCTGGGATGTGCGCACCTTTTGCTTCATGGCCGACCAGCCGATCATGTTCTTTTTCAAGCCCGGGCAATTCGTCACCCTGGAGCTGGAAATCGAAGGCCAGCCGATCATGCGCTCCTATACGATCTCCAGTTCGCCGTCGGTGCCCTACAGTTTCTCGGTGACCATCAAGCGCGTGCCGGGGGGCAAGGTCTCCAACTGGCTGCACGACACGCTGCATGAAGGCCAGGAACTGGCAGTGCACGGGCCGGTGGGGTTGTTCAATGCCATGGATTTCCCGAGCCCGAAGGTCCTGTACCTCAGCGGTGGCGTCGGGATCACGCCATGCATGTCCATGGCCCGCTGGTTCTACGACACCAACGCCAATGTCGACATGACCTTCGTCCACAGCGCCCGCTCGCCCAAGGACATCATCTACCACCGCGAGCTGGAGCACATGGCGTCGCGGATCGACAACTTCAGCTTGCACCTGATCTGCGAAAAACATGGTCTGGGCGAGCCGTGGGCCGGGTATCGCGGTTACCTGAACCACAAGATGCTCGAATTGATGGTGCCTGACTTCCTTGAGCGCGAAGTGTTCTGCTGCGGCCCGACGCCGTACATGAGCGCGGTCAAGCGCCTGCTGGAAGCGGCCGGCTACGACATGAAGCGTTACCACGAGGAATCCTTCGGCGCCACGCCACCGGAAGCCCGCGCCGACGCGGTGGAACAGGCCGAACAAGCCGCGGATGCGCCTGAAGTCGACCAGGCCGATCTGCATCAGGTGGAGTTCGTCGCGTCGGGCAAGAGCATCGGCGTGGCACCGGGCGAAACCGTCCACGCGGCCGCAGCCAAGCTTGGCCTGATGATCCCCAAGGCTTGCGGCATGGGCATCTGCGGCACTTGCAAGGTCATGAAGCTCGGCGGGGAAGTGGAGATGGAGCACAACGGCGGCATCACCGAGGACGACGAGGCCGAGGGTTACATCCTTTCGTGCTGCAGCGTGCCGAAGGGGGATGTGCGGATCGAGTTTTAACCCGCAGCGAGCCCCCTGTGGCGAGGGAGCTTGCTCCCGCTG
>NZ_JBHFJB010000117.1:0-2131 GCF_057334555.1 Pseudomonas sp. AGC41 | reverse complement strand
CAGCCGAGCGGGGGCAAGCTCCCTCGCCACGAAAGCCCTGAAGCTCTAAAGGGTAAACAGCCTTGATTAATCGGTGATTGCCTCAGGCGCTCATCACTTCCCGAATATCCGCCGCCAGCTCCCGCACTCGCGCTTCTTCGGTATCCCACGAGCACATGAACCGTGCGCCGCCCTTGCCGATGAAGGTGTAGAAGCGCCAGCCCCTGGCGGTCAGTGCGGCGATGGCCGGTTCCGAGAGTTGCAGGAACACGCCGTTGGCCTGGACCGGGAACATCAGCTCGACGCCGGGAATGTCACTGACCAGTTGCGCCAGTAATTGCGCGCAACGGTTGGCGTGGCGGGCATGCTTGAGCCAGGCGTCGTTCTGCAACAGGCCGACCCAGGGCGCGGAGAGGAAGCGCATCTTCGAGGCCAGTTGCCCGGCCTGTTTGCAGCGGTAGTCGAAGTCTTCGGCCAGGTCGTGGTTGAAGAACAGGATCGCTTCGCCCACCGCCATGCCGTTTTTCGTACCGCCGAAGCACAACACGTCGACACCGGCCTTCCAGGTCAGGTCGGCCGGGGTGCAGCCAAGGAAGGCGCAGGCGTTGGAGAAGCGCGCGCCGTCCATGTGCAGGTTCAACCCCAGCTCCTTGCAGGTGACGCTGATGGCCCGAATTTCTTCCGGGGTGTAGACGCTGCCGACTTCCGTGGCCTGGGTCAGGGTCACCACGCGCGGCTTGGGGTAGTGGATGTCCTGACGCTTGAGGGCGATCTCGCGGATCGACTCGGGAGTCAGCTTGCCGTTTTCGGTGCGCGCCACCAGGAGCTTGGAGCCGTTGGAGAAGAATTCCGGCGCGCCACATTCGTCGGTTTCGACGTGGGCGGTTTCCGAGCAAATCACGCTGTGGTAACTCTGGCACAGCGACGACAGGGCCAGGGAATTGGCGGCAGTGCCGTTGAACGCGAAGAACACTTCGCAGTCGGTTTCGAACAGGGCACGGAAATCATCCGCCGCGCGGTGGGTCCATTCATCGTCGCCATAGGCGCGCTGGTGGCCCTGGTTGGCTTCTTCCATGGCCGCCCAGGCTTCGGGGCAAATGCCGGAATAGTTGTCGCTGGCGAATTGTTGGCTCTTGTCGGTCATGGCCTTGCTCCTTGAATAGAGAGTCCTGGGTAAGAGATCCCTGGTGGAATTCCCGGGTGAGGGTTCCATGGTTCGGCGCGCTTGAGTCCGCGACGCCGTGGTCGATAGTGGTGCGCACTTTACCCAAGATTAGCGAGGGAGCACACGGGATGTTTCGGACAGAAAATCATAAAACCAGCGCGCCGCTGTACACATGAGGCGGCGCGACGCTGCGCTGGACCTGCTCAAGTGGCTGGCACTGTTGTCGATGGTCCTTGATCATCTGCGATATGTCGGTTTTTCCGCCGATTGGCTGTATGTCCCGGGACGCTTGGCATTTCCCTGGTTCTGCCTGGCGATGGCGGCCAACCTCGCACGCAACGGCGCCAGCACCCTCGCATGGCGTTACCTGGGCTGGCTGTTGCTGTTCAGCGCGATCAGTGAAATTCCCTACCGCTTGTTCGTTCCCAACCCCACGACATTGAACGTGATGCCAACGCTGGTGCTGGGATTGTTGGTAGCGCGCGGCTGGCAAAGCCCCACCCTGCAGGCGCGATGCCTGGCGTTGGCGGCGCTGCTGCTGGCGGCGCTGTGCTCGGCACAGTTGATGTTCGGGTTCTACGGCGTGCTGCTGCCGTTGGCGATGTTGCTGGTGTTTCGCCGGCCCTGGTATTTCGCGTTGCTACCGGCAATGGTCTGCGTGGCGGCCAATCAATGGCGGGTGTTGTATGGCGCGGCATGGCTGGGCGACACGGTGGCGGTCTGGGGGCTGGTGGCTTGCCTGATCGCGCCATGGCTTGGGCTGATGCTGTTGCGCCACGCGAGTCGTTTTCATCCACCGGCGATGCGGCGCTGGGCGTATGCGTTATATCCCACGCATTTTCTTTTGTTGCTCGGGGTTCGCCATATCACTGCCTGACCCTCCGTGGCGAGGGAGCTTGCTCCCGCT
Source organism: Pseudomonas sp. AGC41 (assembly GCF_057334555.1). Taxonomy (NCBI): domain Bacteria; kingdom Pseudomonadati; phylum Pseudomonadota; class Gammaproteobacteria; order Pseudomonadales; family Pseudomonadaceae; genus Pseudomonas; species Pseudomonas sp. AGC41. The sequence goes on along the minus strand of NZ_JBHFJB010000117.1, from coordinate 80 downwards.
GAAGGGCGAAGCCCTCCCAAAAGGCCAATTCTGGAATTATCTGATGTACCGAGGCGTCTGGTCTTGGGGCTACTTCGTAG
>NZ_JBHFJB010000116.1:138251-139270 GCF_057334555.1 Pseudomonas sp. AGC41 | reverse complement strand
CGGTGGAACAGCCGCCATCCAGGTTGAATGTGCCGACCGTTCGCGAGCAGGCTCGCTCCCACAAAAGGGTCAAGCGCCCCTGGAGTGGGGCTGCGCGGGCCTTGACGAGTTTTTCACCCAGCCTTCACACCGCCCGAACGCAACGCAGACCAGACTGTGCAATGCGCTGATCACGAAAACTCCCATCAAAGGTACTGCCATGGTTTCCACTGCCATCCGCCCCGCTTCCAGGCGCCTGAATTTCCGGGTTGCCCTGGGCCTGCCCGCCGTGGTCGCAGCCATTCTGGTGTTGCTGGAACTGACCACCCTGGACATGAACGTAGCCAAGCTGTTTTACGATCCGACGGCGGGTGGGTTTATCGGTCGACACAGTTTTTTCCTGGAAGACATCCTGCACGACCGGGCCAAACAGTTGGTCATCGGGTTTTCCGTACTGGCGGTCGTGGGATTTGTCGCCTCGTTTTTTATCGCTCGGCTCCAGCCGTACAAGCGGGAGCTGGGTTGCCTGGCCCTGTCGCTGGCACTGGCGACTGCGTTTGTCACGCCACTGAAAGCGGTGACGGCAGTGCAATGCCCCTGGAGTCTCAAGGAGTTCGGCGGCAAGGAAACCTACAGTGAGCTACTGAGCCCGCGCCCGGCCACCGACAAACCCGGCCGATGCTGGCCCGGCGGGCATGCCGCTACCGGCTTCACGCTGTTTGCGTTGTTTTTCGTACTGCGCGACCGGCGCCCACGCCTCGCACGCCAGGCGCTGGTGTTCGCCTTTGCCCTGGGCACGGTGTTTTCTGTGGGACGCATGATGCAAGGGGCGCACTTTTTCTCCCACAACGTCTGGACAGCGGTGTTCTGCTGGCTGATTTGCCTGGGGTGTTATTACTGCGTTCTGTACCGGCCAGCTTCTGCACCTGAACGTTTGGCCGTCATCCGCCCCGTCAATGCCTGAACATAAATTTTAATGTGGGAGCGAGCCTGCTCGCGATAGCGTCGGGTCAGCAAACTCAATGCTGATTGTTATACCG
>NZ_JBHFJB010000116.1:136014-138216 GCF_057334555.1 Pseudomonas sp. AGC41 | reverse complement strand
TTGTTATACCGCCTTCGCGAGCAGGCTCGCTCCCACAGAGTCTGGTGCTGTTACTCAGGGCAATAAAAAACCCCGCCTGCTTTCACAGGCGGGGTTTTTTGCTACAGGGGTAAGGCTGGCTTACATCATGCCGCCCATGCCACCCATGCCGCCCATGTCTGGCATGCCGCCGCCAGCTGGAGCGTCGTCCTTGATCTCAGCGATCATCGCCTCGGTGGTGATCATCAGGCTGGCAATCGACGAAGCCGCTTGCAGAGCCGAACGAGTCACTTTGGCCGGATCCAGGATACCCATCTCGATCATGTCGCCGTATTCGCCGGTGGCAGCGTTGTAACCGTAGTTACCCGAACCCTGCTTGACCTTGTCGACCACTACGCTTGGCTCGTCGCCGGAGTTGGCAACGATCTGGCGCAGAGGTGCTTCAACAGCGCGACGCAGCAACTGGATGCCAACGTTCTGGTCATCGTTGTCGCCTTTCAGCTCGCTGATGGCTTGCAGGGCACGAACCAGTGCCACGCCGCCGCCAGGCACCACGCCTTCTTCGACGGCTGCGCGGGTTGCGTGCAGGGCGTCTTCAACGCGGGCTTTCTTCTCCTTCATTTCAACTTCGGAACCGGCGCCAACCTTGATCACCGCAACACCGCCGGACAGCTTGGCCAGACGCTCTTGCAGTTTTTCACGGTCGTAGTCGGACGAAGTCTCGGCCACTTGTGCGCGGATCTGGGTGACACGAGCCTGGATATCGGCATCGTTGCCAGCACCGTCGATTACGGTGGTGTTTTCCTTGGACAGGATCACGCGTTTGGCGTTACCCAGGTGCTCCAGGGTGGTGCTTTCCAGGCTCAGGCCGATCTCTTCGGAGATAACGGTACCGCCGGTCAGTACGGCGATGTCCTGCAGCATGGCCTTGCGACGGTCGCCGAAGCCTGGAGCCTTGACGGCCGCAACCTTGACGATGCCACGCATGTTGTTCACGACCAGGGTCGCCAGGGCTTCGCCTTCGACGTCTTCAGCCACGATCAGCAGTGGGCGGCCGGCTTTGGCAACGGCTTCCAGCACTGGCAGCATTTCGCGGATGTTGGAGATCTTCTTGTCGACCAGCAGGATCAGCGGGCTGTCCAGCTCGGCAACCATGGTGTCCGGCTTGTTGACGAAGTATGGCGACAGGTAGCCACGGTCGAACTGCATGCCTTCTACAACCGACAGTTCGTTTTCCAGGCCCGAGCCTTCTTCAACGGTGATCACGCCTTCCTTGCCGACTTTTTCCATGGCTTCGGCAATGATGTCGCCGATGGAGTTGTCGGAGTTAGCGGAGATGGTACCTACCTGGGCGATTGCCTTGGAGTCGGCGCAAGGCTTGGCCAGACCCTTCAGTTCCTTGACGATGGCGATGGTCGCCTTGTCGATGCCACGCTTGAGGTCCATCGGGTTCATGCCGGCAGCGACGGCTTTCAGGCCTTCGTTGACGATCGATTGAGCCAGTACGGTGGCCGTGGTGGTACCGTCGCCGGCGTCATCGTTGGCACGGGAGGCAACGTCCTTGACCAGCTGCGCGCCCATGTTTTCGAAGCGATCTTTCAGCTCGATTTCCTTGGCTACGGAAACGCCGTCCTTGGTGATGGTCGGAGCGCCGAAGCTCTTTTCGATGATCACGTTCCGGCCTTTCGGGCCGAGGGTCGCTTTTACTGCGTCAGCCAGGACGTTGACACCGGCGAGCATTTTCTTGCGGGCGGAATCGCCGAATTTAACTTCTTTAGCAGCCATGATCGATATTCCTTAAATACTTTGTAGTAGTAGCGGGAAAATGAGCGGGGAAATCAGCCTTCGAGAACGGCGAGGATTTCGTTCTCGCTCATTACCAACAGGTCTTCGCCGTCGACTTTCACAGTGTTGCTGCCGGAGTAAGGGCCGAACACAACCTTGTCACCCACTTTCACGGCCAGCGCACGTACTTCACCGTTTTCCAGAGCCTTGCCTGGACCTACAGCGAGAACTTCACCGTGGTTGGCTTTTTCCGCAGCCGAACCTGGCAGGACGATACCGCCAGCGGTTTTCTTCTCTTCTTCGCTGCGACGGATGACGACGCGGTCATGCAGAGGACGAAGCTTCATTGTCGATCTCTCCTAATTTTGGTTTTCATCGGCCGGTGTAGTCCCGGCGGGTTTAACAAAAGCCGGCGGAGCCGGGGTGGGGGGGGGGGGG
>NZ_JBHFJB010000116.1:128455-135994 GCF_057334555.1 Pseudomonas sp. AGC41 | reverse complement strand
GTCCCGGCGGGTTTAACAAAAGCCGGCGGAGCCGGGGTGCGGTTCGTCAAGCGAACCGCGGAAGTCTGTCCGGTGTCGCCACCGGAAACCTTGCGGTAACCCATACATAAGGGCGTGCAAGTCGATTACAAGGGTTGGATGTGAAATTTTTTACTTAACGAGCGCAAAACGAACACGGCACCCGAAGGTGCCGTGTGATTGGTTGCGCGTCACTGCAAAGCTACTTGGGGTCGCGGTGTTCGAACTCGCCTTCGATCACGTTGGGCTCACGACCCACCGGTTCCCGCGGCGTCGGGCCGCCACGGGGCTGAAGGTCATCGGCGAACGCTCGCTGGCGCATCGCCTGCTCTTCGGCGCGCTGGCGCATCTTGTTGGCGAGCAATCGACGGGTGAATGGCAACAGCATCACCAGGCCCAGCACGTCGCTGATGAAACCTGGCAGGATCAACAGGCCGCCACCCAAGGCCAACATCAGGCCCTCGAGCATGGTCTGGGCAGGCAGCTCGCCACGGCTCAGGCTTTCACGGGCACGCAACGCAGTGGCGAGGCCAGCAATACGCAGCACGAAGACACCGAGCATCGAGCCGAGAATGACCAGCAGCAGCGCCGGGAAAAAACCGATCGCACCGCTGACCTTGACGAATACGAACAGCTCCAACACCGGGAATAGCAGAAAGAGCAATAAAAAAGGGCGCATCAAAGGGTTCCTCTACGCAAGAATGCCTTGCTATGAAACCTTAAATGACGTCGCTCTTTCGTGAATTCAAGCATCGACCTCGGCATTTTTTGGCCATTGCTCGGCGTGAGCCAGATAAACCAAGGCTTCGCGCACTTGTGTCGGGGTGTTGCAACGGCTTGGAAACGCCAGCCAATGCAGCCCCTGTCCAATGCGCAGATGCAAGCCTTCGCTGTCGATGCCGACCAATAGCGCCGGTTCGTTTTTCGGCAGGCCGCTCAAGTCAACGTAATGGGCGATGGCCTTGGCGTGATCGGCATTCATATGTTCGATCATGTTCGTTTCGGCCTTGCCGGCGAAAGGATTGGCGAGGGTGATCTGGTCAATCCAGTGAATCGCACCGAAGCCGCCGATGTAGCGGTGGCGTACCGGGTCGAGCACCCAGAAGTCGAAGTCGTGGGCCCGGTGGTAGTTCTGCGACTCGGGGAAATAGCGGTAATAACGCTCGGCGGCGGCATCAATGGCCGCGCTGTCTTCGAGTTTCCGGGCCTCGGCCAGGTAGGTCAACCGGCCCACGGCCTGCACATCCTCAGCGCCGCGCTCACCCACTAGCATCGAGCATTTGGGATCTTTTTGCAGGTTGTGGGTGTGCTGGGCAATGCGACTGATCAGGATCAGCGGCTGGCCCTGTTCATCCAGGCAATAGGGGACCACGGAGCCGAACGGAAAGCCGGGCATGGATTTGGAATGAGTGGAGAGCATTCCACGATATTCCTTGAGGAGCAATTCCCGGGCATGTTTGGCAGCTTCAACGCTCAATTTATGACTCCTTTAATAAAGTCCGTCTAGAAAACGGTCAGGAGAGTGGAGTAATGTTCCGCTACACCTGTGGGACTGTTCTTGTATACGGCCGGGCCACACCGCCGCGAATCGAGAGTTCTATCGCAGTCCCTCCACCGCTGCGCCCTCTGGACATGAGAATGCAACTCACTGACAAAGTAATCATTATCACCGGCGGTTGCCAGGGCCTGGGTCGTTCCATGGCCGAGTATTTCGCGGACAAGGGCACCAGGCTAGCGCTCGTCGACCTCAATCAGGAGAAACTCGACCAGGCGGTCGCTGCCTGTGCAGCCAAGGGCGTTGAGGCCCGGGCCTACTTGTGCAACGTGGCCAATGAAGACCAGGTGATCGACATGGTTGCCCGCGTGGCGGAAGACTTCGGCGCGATCCATGGGCTGATCAATAACGCCGGCATCCTGCGTGACGGCCTATTGCTCAAGGTCAAGGACGGCGAAATGACCAAGATGAGCCTGGCCCAGTGGCAGGCCGTGATCGACGTGAACCTGACCGGCGTGTTCCTGTGCACCCGTGAAGTCGCGGCAAAAATGGTCGAGCTGAAGAACAGCGGCGCCATCATCAATATCTCGTCGATCTCCCGCGCCGGCAATATCGGCCAGACCAACTACTCGGCCGCCAAGGCCGGCGTTGCCGCCGCTACAGTGACCTGGGCCAAGGAACTGGCGCGTTATGGCATCCGGGTAGCGGGCATTGCGCCGGGTTTCATTGAAACCGAAATGACCCTGGGCATGAAACCCGAAGCCTTGGAAAGAATGACATCCGTGATCCCGCTCAAGCGCATGGGCAAGCCCGAGGAGATTGCGCATTCGGCGGCCTATATCTTCGAGAACGACTATTACACCGGTCGGATCCTGGAGATGGATGGCGGGATGCGGATCTGAACCCACACCATAACTCCTGTGGGAGCGAGCCTGCTCCGGGCGGCGATCCGACGATGGCGTCGGGTCAGTCAGCTTGGATGTGACTGATACTCCGCCATCGCGAGCAGGCTCGCTCCCACAGTGGATAGGGTTTCAATCTATCAATCTATCAATCGTCGCTGATGGTGATGTTCGGCATCGCCGGCGACGCGGCCTCCTGCAACACGATCCGCGCGCCCACGTGGCGGGCCAGCTCCTGATAGACCATGGCGATCTGGCTGTCCGGTTCGGCGATGACGGTCGGCTTGCCACCGTCGGCCTGCTCGCGGATCACCATCGACAACGGCAGCGAGGCCAGCAGCTCGACACCGTACTGGCTCGCCAGCTTTTCCCCACCACCTTCCCCGAACAGATGCTCGGCGTGCCCGCAGTTCGAGCAGATGTGCACGGCCATGTTTTCCACCACGCCCAGCACCGGGATGTTCACCTTGCGGAACATCTCCACGCCCTTGCGCGCGTCCAGCAGGGCCAGATCCTGTGGCGTGGTAACGATCACCGCGCCGGCCACCGGGACCTTCTGCGCCAAGGTCAGCTGGATATCGCCAGTGCCTGGGGGCATGTCGATCACCAGGTAATCCAAGTCGCCCCAGGCGGTTTGTGTGACCAGTTGCAACAAGGCCCCGGACACCATCGGCCCACGCCAGACCATCGGTGTGTTGTCGTCGGTGAGGAAGGCCATGGACATGACCTCCACGCCGTGGGATTGCAGCGGTACGAACCACTTCTGGTCCTTTATCTGCGGCCGGGTGCCCTCGGCAATGCCGAACATGATGCCCTGACTCGGACCGTAGATATCCGCGTCGAGAATACCGACCTTTGCCCCTTCACGGGCCAGGGCCAGCGCCAGGTTGGCGGCGGTGGTGGATTTGCCAACGCCGCCCTTGCCGGAAGCTACGGCGATGACGTTCTTGACGTTAGCCAACCCCGGCACCTGGGCCTGCGCCTTGTGGGCGGAGATCACGCTGGTGACCTGGACCTTGGCGGTTGCCACCCCATCCAGGCCTTCGATCGCCATCTGCAGCATCTGCGCCCAACCATTCTTGAACAGCTCGGCGGCATAACCGATTTCCAGCTCGACACTGACGCGATCGCCCTGGATATCGACGGCTCGCACGCATCCGGCGCTGACCGGGTCCTGGTTCAGGTAAGGGTCGGTGTACTGGCGAAGGACGGCTTCCACCGCTGCGCGATTGACGGCGCTCATGGGCAACTCCGATAACAAGACTTGAAAACAGGCCGCTATCCTACGCCGCACGCTCTCGCGTGGCGACCCGATTAAAGGCGACGACCGCTCTTGTGGCGAGGGAGCTTGCTCCCGCTCGGCTGCGCAGCAGTCGCAACGAGGTTGACGCTGTCGATCAGCAAGGACGTAGAACCGTTTTGGGGCGGCTTCGCCCCCCAGCGGGAGCAAGCTCCCTCGCCACAAAAAGGCCAGCGGGGTGAAATATATTTCCCGGCGCTTTATAGTGGCCGACCTCCGTTTCATCAAGTAGCCGAGCCCCATGTCCGAGCCACGCAAGATTCTCGTCACCAGCGCCCTGCCCTATGCCAATGGTTCGATTCACCTTGGCCATATGCTGGAATACATCCAGACCGATATGTGGACGCGCTTTCAGAAACATCGCGGCAACCAGTGCATCTATGTCTGCGCCGACGACGCCCACGGGTCGGCGATCATGCTGCGCGCGGAAAAGGAAGGCATCACCCCGGAACAACTGATCGCCAACGTCCAGGCTGAACACAGCGCCGACTTTGCCGAGTTCCTGGTGGACTTCGACAACTTCCACTCCACTCACGCCGAAGAAAACCGTGAGCTGTCGAGCCTGATCTACCTGAAGCTGCGTGACGCCGGGCATATCGCTACCCGTTCGGTCACCCAATACTTCGACCCGGAAAAGAAAATGTTCCTGGCCGACCGCTTCATCAAGGGCACCTGCCCGAAATGCGGCACCGAAGACCAGTACGGCGACAACTGCGAGAAATGCGGCGCCACCTACGCACCGACCGACCTGAAAGACCCGAAATCAGCGATTTCCGGCGCGACGCCGGTGCTCAGGGATTCTCAGCACTTCTTCTTCAAGCTGCCGGACTTCCAGGAAATGCTCCAGACCTGGACCCGCAGCGGCACACTGCACGACGCGGTGGCGAACAAGCTCGCCGAATGGCTCGACTCCGGTTTGCAGGAATGGGACATCTCCCGCGATGCGCCGTATTTCGGCTTCGAAATTCCCGGCGAGCCTGGCAAGTACTTCTATGTATGGCTGGACGCACCCATCGGCTACATGGCGAGCTTCAAGAATCTTTGCGATCGCACCCCGGAGCTGGACTTCGACGCGTTCTGGGCCAAGGACTCCACGGCCGAGGTGTATCACTTCATCGGCAAGGACATCGTCAATTTCCACGCGCTGTTCTGGCCCGCCATGCTTGAAGGCGCCGGTTTCCGCAAGCCGACCGGCATCAATGTGCATGGCTACCTGACCGTCAACGGCCAGAAAATGTCCAAGTCCCGCGGCACCTTCATCAAGGCGCGGACGTACCTGGATCACCTGTCGCCCGAATACCTGCGCTACTACTACGCGGCCAAGCTCGGCCGTGGCGTCGACGACCTCGACCTGAACCTCGAGGACTTCGTGCAGAAGGTCAACTCCGACCTGGTGGGCAAGGTCGTCAACATCGCCAGCCGTTGCGCCGGGTTCATCCACAAGGGCAACGCCGGCGTGCTGGTGGCGGGTAACGCCGCACCGGAACTCACCGACGCTTTCCTGGCCGCTGCGCCAAGCATCGCCGAGGCCTATGAGAGCCGCGACTTTGCCCGCGCCATGCGTGAAATCATGGCCCTGGCCGACCGCGCCAATGCCTGGATCGCCGAAAAGGCCCCGTGGTCGCTGGCCAAGCAGGAAGGCAAGCAGGACGAAGTCCAGGCAATCTGCGCCTTGGGCATCAACCTGTTCCGCCAGTTGGTGATTTTCCTCAAGCCGGTGCTGCCATTGCTGGCGGCCGACGCCGAAGCGTTCCTGAACATTGCGCCGCTGACCTGGAACGATCACCAGACGCTGCTGAGCAATCATCAACTGAACGCGTTCCAACCGTTGATGACCCGCATCGACCCGGCCAAGGTCCAGGCCATGATCGACGCGTCCAAGGAAGACCTCGCCGCCAGCCAGACCGACACCGGCGCCCCTGCCGGCAACGGCGAGCTGGCCAAGGATCCGCTGTCGCCGGAAATCGATTTCGATGCCTTCGCCGCCATCGACTTGCGCGTGGCGCTGATCGTCAAGGCTGAAGCCGTCGAAGGCGCCGACAAACTGTTGCGCCTGACCCTGGACATCGGCGATGAGCAGCGCAACGTGTTCTCCGGCATCAAGAGCGCCTACCCGGATCCGGCCAAGCTCGAAGGTCGGCTGACGATGATGATTGCCAACCTCAAGCCACGCAAAATGCGCTTCGGCATTTCCGAAGGCATGGTCATGGCGGCCGGTCCTGGCGGCGAGGAAATCTACCTGCTGAGCCCCGACAGCGGCGCCAAGCCGGGTCAGCGGATCAAATAACGCGACTGCGCGCTGCACCGATCCCACAGTCGCTGTCGAGCGGCTGTGGGATTTTCATATCTGGCCGGCCCTCGCGGCGTGCCGGATAATGCCTGATCTTTCAACCGGCTCCCCGTTGCCCCATGCCCATGACTGACATCCTTCTCTCGCTGTTCAGCGCTGCCCTGATCAACAACCTCGTGTTGCATTGGCCGCTGGGCGTCGATCCGCTGCTGGCGGCCAAGGGGCGGAGCCGGGTACACGCCCTTGGCCTGGCGACAGCCGGCCTGATGCTGGTTGTCGGGACCCTCGGTTATCTGCTCGATCGCTGGCTGCTGGTTCCGGCGCAGCTGACATCGCTACGGTTATTCGTATGGCTGCCCCTGAGCGTGCTGCTGATCAGCCCGTTGCTGCGCCTGCTGACGCATTGGCTGCCGTCGCAGCCGTTCGATGGCTTGTGGCCGCTGCTGTTCGGCAATGCCGGCGTACTGGGCGTCACGCTGCTCAACAGCCGGAACGACCAAGGCCTGGGCCAGGCCATGGCCCTCAGCCTGGGCGCCGGGCTGGGTTTCTGGCTGGTCTTGAGCCTGTTCGAGGACTTGCGCCAGCGAGTCCAGGATAACGATATCCCCTTGCCATTTCGGGGCTTGCCAATCCAGTTGATCAGCGTCGGGTTGATGGCGGTGGCATTTCTCGGGTTGCGCGGATTGGTCAAGCCATGAACCTGATTCAACGTATCGACGCCCTGCTGCCGCAGACCCAATGCGGCAAGTGCGGCCATCCCGGCTGCAAGCCTTACGCCGAAGGCATCGCCCAGGGTGAACCGATCAACAAATGCCCACCCGGCGGACGCGAAACCATCGCGGCCCTGGCCAAGCTGATGACCGTGCCGGTACTCGAACTGGACGCCAGCCGTGGCTCGGCCCCGGCGCAGATCGCGTACATCCGCGAAGCCGAGTGCATCGGCTGCACCAAGTGCATCCAGGCGTGCCCGGTGGATGCGATTGTTGGCGCGGCGAAGCTGATGCACACCGTTCTCATCGATGAGTGCACCGGCTGCGACCTCTGCGTGGCGCCTTGCCCGGTGGATTGCATCGAGATGCGCCCACTGCCGGTGGCAACCGTGACGCCGGTCGTCGGTGGCCTGGCCTTCAGCATCGAAGAACAGCAGGCGCGGACCGCCAAGCGCAATCACGCCCGCCGCCGCTTCGAGCTGCGCAATGCGCGCCTGCGCCGCGAAGAAGAGCAGCGCCAGGCCGAGCGCCTGGCCCGAACCCAACGCAACGCTCAACCAGCCCAGGCCCAGCCACTTGATCCGGTGCAGGCTGCGCTGGAACGAGTGCGCGCGCAAAAAGCCGCCAGCGCCGACGCCGCCCTGAAAAAAGCCAAGGTCGACCTGGCCATGAGTCGGGCACAGCTGAATAAATCCTTGAAAGCGTTCGGCCATCCACCGACCTTCGAACAACAATCACAATTGATCGTGCTGCAACGCCAATTCGAAGCGGCAGAGGAGGCTCTGGCCAGATTGGAAGGCAGCGCGGCGCCCGCCGCGCCGGGG
>NZ_JBHFJB010000116.1:127245-128419 GCF_057334555.1 Pseudomonas sp. AGC41 | reverse complement strand
CGGGCGCCGGCGCCGGCGCCGAATGCTGAACTGAAGCGGGCCAAGATCCAGCTGGCGATGCGTCGCGCCGAACTTGGCAAGGCCCGGGTTGCCGCGGCTTCCCCTGAACAACTGCAAACATTGGAGCAAGCGGTGGAAGACGCCCAACGGCAGGTGGACGCCCATGCCGCGCCCTGACCCGGTGGACGAGCGGCTGCGACAAGCGATGCGACGCGTGCTGCTGGCGATGCTGCCCGGCGTGCTGGCGATGGTCTGGTTTTATGGCTGGGGCGTGGCGCTGAACCTGCTGTTGTCGGCCCTCGCCGCGCTGGCCGTCGAGGCGCTGGCGTTGCGTCTGCGAGGACGCCTCATCAAGGCAGGCCTGAGTGACGGCAGCGCACTGGTCAGCGCCGCGCTGCTGGCCATGGCCTTGCCGGCGTATTGTCCATGGTGGCTGACCGTCACGGCCGCTGCCTGCGCCTTGCTGTTCGGCAAGCACTTGTGGGGCGGGCTCGGCAGCAATCCGTTCAATCCGGCGATGCTCGGGTATGCCCTGATGCTGGTGGCGTTTCCCCAGCATCTGAGCCAGTGGCCCGCGCCCCAGGACATCGACTTTCTCGCAGGTCTGCGACAAGTCGCCGGCATTTCCCAGGCGCCCGACGGATGGGCCGGCGCCACCGCGCTCGACAGTCTGCGAATCAACACAAGCCTGACCGTCGACGAACTGTTCGCCAGCAATCCTGCGTTCGGTCGTTGGGGTGGGCGCGGTGTCGAGTGGGTCAACCTGGCCTTCCTCGCCGGTGGCCTGTTCCTGTTGCAACAGCGCGTGTTCAGTTGGCACGCGCCGGTGGGCATGCTTGCCAGCCTGTTCATCTTGGGCCTGCTGTGCTGGAACGGCTCGGGCTCGGACTCCCATGGCTCGCCGCTGTTTCATCTGTTGACCGGGGCAACCATGCTGGGCGCATTTTTCATCGTCACCGAACCGGTGTCAGGCGCCAAGGCCCCGCTCGCCCGGCTGATGTTCGGTGCGGGCGTGGGCGCGCTGGTCTACCTGATTCGCACCTGGGGCAGCTACCCGGACGGCGTGGCGTTTGCCGTGTTGCTGATGAACCTCGGCGTGCCTGCGCTGGACCGTCTCGCCGAAGCACGGCAAAGGCAACCGCTGACATGAAAAGACCCGGCGGCGTGCTGATCC
>NZ_JBHFJB010000116.1:119578-127225 GCF_057334555.1 Pseudomonas sp. AGC41 | reverse complement strand
TGCTGATCCTGATCGTCCTGGCCGGCCTCGGCATCGGCGCCACGTACCTCACGCAGGTCAATCTGGCCGGACGCATCGAAGCCCAACGGCAAGCTTTGGCCGGCCGGACCTTGTTCGAGGTATTGCCCCCCGAGCGTTATGACAACCAGCCGTTGGCGCAACCGGTCATAACGACTCCGGTTGAGTTGCGCCACAGCCGGTTGCTGGGCGGTTACCTGGCGACCCGCAACGGTCAGCCCAGCGCGCTGCTGTTGCGCAGCCAGGCGCCGGGGTATGAGGGCAGCATCGAATTGATGATCGCCATCGATCCCAGCGGCCGCCTGCTTGGCGTTAAAACCCTGCGCCAGTCGGAAACACCCGGCCTGGGCGCGGTAATCGCCGACTGGCCGAATGCCTGGCTGCAGAGATTCAGCGGAACGTCGCGCCAGGCGCCGACGGATGACGGTTGGGCATTAAAAAGGGATCACGGGCAGTTCGATCAATTAGCCGGCGCGACGGTGACTTCCCGCGCAGTGCTGCGGGCGATCCACGAGGCGCTGCGTTATTTCGATGAGCACCAGGCTCACCTGATCGGAGCGAGTGCCAATGAATAAGCCGGTATTGGCCCGTGGTCTGCTGCTGGTGCCCCTGGTAGGCGCAAGCAGCTCGCTGGCGAATGCGCTGGGAGTATGGCTGGCCTGGGTTTTGATCAGCTTCGGCCATGGCTGGGCCATGACGCTGGCCGGGGCACGCTTGACGAGGTATCAGCGGCTCGTGGCCGCTATCCTGCTGGCCGCAGCCTTGAGTGCTTGCGCAAGCCTGGTCGCGCAGGCCTGGCTGCCGGAGTGGTATGCATCGTCAGGCCTTTACCTCGGCTGGATCGCCTTGAGCTGCGTAGCGCTGGATCAAGCGTCTGTGGACGAATCCCGGGTAGCTGACCGCCTCAGGCTGGCGGGCCAGTCTGGCCTCCTGATGGCCATTCTGAGCGCCCTCCGCGAATTGATCGGCAATGGCGTCCCACTGGCCGTGCTGGCTCCCGGCGGGTTCATCCTGCTCGGCCTGCTGCTGGCGGCCCACCAGGCCTGGACGGCCAGCAAACCCCATCCACCCCTAGAGGAAACGCCGCGCCCATGAACGCCGCAAAACGCCTGGAAATATTCCGTCGCTTTCATGAAGACAACCCGGAGCCGAAAACCGAACTGGCTTACTCCTCGCCCTTCGAGTTGCTGATCGCGGTGATTCTGTCGGCCCAATCCACCGATGTCGGCGTCAACAAAGCCACGGCCAAGCTGTTTCCCGTGGCCAACACCCCGCAAGCGATCCACGCCTTGGGGGTCGAAGGGCTGTCGGAATACATCAAGACCATCGGCCTGTTCAACAGCAAGGCCAAAAATGTCATCGAGACCTGCCGGCTGCTGATGGAGCGCCATGACGGCGAAATCCCGCAGACCCGCGAAGAGCTGGAAGCCCTTCCAGGCGTCGGCCGCAAGACCGCCAATGTGGTGCTCAACACCGCGTTTCGACAGCTGACGATGGCAGTCGATACGCACATTTTCCGCGTCAGCAACCGTACCGGGATTGCTCCGGGCAAAAATGTCGTGGAAGTGGAAAAGAAGCTGATGAAATTCGTCCCCAAGGAATACCTCCTGGATTCGCACCACTGGCTCATCCTCCATGGGCGTTACGTCTGCCTGGCGCGAAAGCCTCGTTGCGGCAGCTGCCGAATCGAAGATCTATGCGAATACAAGCACAAGACATCTGACGATTGAGGCGCTATTGCTTTTGTTGATAAAGCGATTGAAAAAATCTTTTTTACCCGCCGGTGGTTTATCGCTATAAGGAGCGCCAATGGCAGTCTTAGCCTGGAGTTGAACTCATGAGCGCTGGCAAAGAACAACTGGATGTAGAAGACGATTTCATCGCCGTCGAGGCAGACGATGCGGAACCGGTGGTCGTGGAAGTGGCGAAAACCAACCTGAGTAAACGCCGCACCATCGACAACCTGCTGGAAGAGCGTCGCTTGCAGAAACAATTGGCCGACTATGATTTTGATCTCTGACTCGTAAAAGCCTCCCGGGCGGAGGCCTTTTACCGAGCACATGAGGCTATGGATTACACCAATCCGTTACGCTGTGCCAGCTCGATCAGGTCGACCAGTGAGCGGGCATTGAGTTTCAACAACAGGCGGGTCTTGTAGGTACTCACGGTCTTGTTGCTCAGGAACATCCCGTCGGCAATCTCCTTGTTGGTCTTCCCGCGGGCCAGTTGCTGCAAGACCATCATCTCGCGTCCAGACAGCCGATCGACCATATCCGACTCGCTGGCATTGCCCAGGCTCGAACGCACGGTATGCAACGCCTGGTTGGGGAAATAACTGTAACCCGAGAGCACCGCTTTTATTGCACTCAACAACTCGGTCAGATCCTGTTGCTTGCACACATAACCGGCCGCGCCCATTTGCATGCATCGCATCGAGAAATGCCCTGGCGACTGAGAAGTGAGCACCAGCACTTTCAGGGGCGTAGGGTTGGTGGTCAGGCGCGCAATAACCTCCAGTCCGTCCAACTTCGGGATGCCGATATCGAGAACAACGATGTCGGGCATTTTATCGCGCGCCAGCTGTAACGCATCGACGCCATTGTCTGTTTCGGCGATAACTTCATATCCATGGCGCTCCATTAACAAACGTACAGCAAGACGAATGACGGGGTGATCATCCACGATCAGCACTTTATTCATGGGCAAATCCAATTTCGCTGTTCGAATTTTTAGAGCACGCACAATAGCCTAGTCATTTCACCCATGGGATGCCGCTGTAGCAAGCCGTTCGCACCGAAAGACATAACTTACAAGCAATGCAGAAAAATCCTACAAATAACCTGTGAAATAACGCGCCATGATTTTTTCCGTCGGAGCGACGGAGCGATTCTGACCCGCCACGGCTCCCGAAAAACCGTGCGGCCTCGGCACAAAGGCAACCGGCCTGGCAATACAGGTGGGACTTTTCTCATGAAAAAATAATTGATTTATTCAGGTAGGAACCGCTTGGATCCGCCGACAACAAACTCCCACAAAAGAAAAACCGACCCGATAAATCGGTTTCCACATTATTTACATTATTCAACCCACACCGCTTCACTCTGCAATAAGGGTGAAATCGATCAATAACAATCCGCGACAAATAACCGCTTTCATCACCGAGCCGGGGTATAGAGAAACTGTCTTACGAGAAAAAAACAGAAAGTTTAAAGTGATTCCGGACGAGACATTCGCAAAAAAAAGGCCTGCGCAGGGCAGGCCTTTTTTTGAGCAGCCGGGTCAGAACAGCTTGCGACCCTTGTTCGCCGCGATGCGCATGCGCAGGGCGTTGAGCTTGATGAAGCCGGCCGCGTCGGCCTGGTTGTAGGCGCCACCGTCTTCTTCGAAGGTCGCGATGTTGGCATCGAACAGCGACTCGTCGGACTTGCGCCCGGTCACGATCACGTTGCCCTTGTACAGCTTCAGGCGCACGACGCCATTCACGTGGGCCTGGGAGGCATCGATCATCTGTTGCAGCATCAGACGCTCCGGGCTCCACCAGTAACCGGTGTAGATCAGGCTGGCGTACTTGGGCATCAACTCGTCTTTCAGGTGAGCCACTTCGCGGTCCAGGGTGATCGACTCGATCGCCCGGTGAGCACGCAGCATGATGGTGCCGCCGGGGGTTTCGTAGCAGCCGCGGGACTTCATGCCGACATAGCGGTTCTCAACGATGTCCAGGCGACCGATGCCGTGTTCGCCGCCGATACGGTTCAGGGTTGCGAGCACGGTGGCCGGGCTCATTTCCACGCCGTCGAGGGCAACGATATCGCCGTTGCGATAGGTCAGCTCAAGGTATTGCGGGGTATCGGGAGCTTTCTCCGGGGAGACGGTCCAACGCCACATGTCTTCTTCGTGCTCGGTCCAGGTGTCTTCCAGCACGCCGCCTTCGTAGGAGATGTGCAGCAGGTTGGCATCCATCGAATACGGGGATTTTTTCTTGCCGTGACGCTCGATCGGGATCGCATGCTTCTCGGCGTAGTCCATCAGTTTTTCACGGGACAGCAGGTCCCACTCGCGCCACGGGGCGATGACTTTGACGCCCGGCTTGAGGGCATAGGCGCCCAGTTCGAAACGTACCTGGTCATTGCCCTTGCCGGTAGCACCGTGGGAAATGGCGTCAGCGCCGGTTTCGTTGGCGATTTCGATCAGGCGCTTGGCGATCAGGGGACGGGCGATGGAGGTACCCAGCAGGTACTCGCCTTCGTAAACAGTGTTGGCGCGGAACATCGGGAACACGAAGTCGCGGACGAATTCTTCGCGCAGGTCATCGATGTAGATCTCTTTGACGCCCATGGCCTGAGCCTTGGCGCGTGCAGGCTCGACTTCTTCGCCCTGCCCCAGGTCAGCGGTGAAGGTCACCACTTCGCAGTTATAAGTATCCTGCAGCCACTTGAGGATCACCGAAGTGTCCAGGCCGCCGGAATAC
The DNA here is from genome assembly GCF_057334555.1 of Pseudomonas sp. AGC41. Lineage (NCBI taxonomy): Bacteria > Pseudomonadati > Pseudomonadota > Gammaproteobacteria > Pseudomonadales > Pseudomonadaceae > Pseudomonas > Pseudomonas sp. AGC41. The sequence continues at coordinate 122,739 of NZ_JBHFJB010000116.1, read as the reverse complement.
GCCAGAACGACCTTGTTTACGTCCGCCATGCCATCACTCCACGGGTTGTACGGAAAGCCGGGAAGTCTAACGTCCAGCGCGGATAATTTACAGAGGCGCGACAGCTTATGACGACGAAGCGACAGATTGTGTCGATGGCGCGACGATCAAAAGGGGCTCAAGAGGTCCGTGCAGTAGCACCTGCGGGCGCAGTGGCCTTGACGGGGGCCACCGGTGCCGGCGTCTTGCCAGGTGCCGCAGCGGGCGCCGCCGCAGGCGCAGCTGGCGTGGATGGCACGGTTGGCGCGGTTGGCTGAGCCGCTGGCGCCTGGGTGGCCGCCACCCGATCGAGTTGCACCAGCACGCGCCGGTTCTTGGCTCGATTGGTGGCGTTGCTGTTGGGCACGAGCGGATAACGCTCACCGTGGAAACGCACGGTGAACTGCGATTCCTGGAAGCCATTGGCCTTGAAGAAATCCATGACCGCCAGCGCACGGCGGCGCGACAGCTCACGGTTGGTCAAGCGGTTGCCGCTGTTGTCGGAATGCCCATCGAGTTCGACATGGTTGACGCTCGGGTCAGCCTTGATGAAGTCGAGCATGACCTGCAACTGAGCCTTGGCCTGGGCGTCGAGCTCGACCCCCTCGCCGGGAAAGCCGATCTGGGTCTGCTTGATCTGCTCGAAATTCTTCGGCAACAGTTTCGCCACACAGCCTTGGTAGTCGCTGAACGCCTTGTTGAAGCGCACAGGCAACAGGCGAACTTCAGACACCCGGCCATCCTCGGTGTTGCGCCGGACTACGGGGCTGCGCCCTTCCATCAACCCACTGATCAGGCGGCCCGCCTGGACTTGGGAGCTGTTGAACAACACGTCGCCGCTGCCAATCCTGACCGACCCCAGGTTGATGTCGCCCCGCCCCGGTTGCCACGGCGCAGCGGCCGCCAGCAGCGTCGCGGAACCGCCACCCAGCACCGGGTTGTAGGCCTTGAGTCGGAACGTGGCCTGCTCGCCCGCGCGGCGGACGAACTCGCCGCTGCCGAAATCGGCGATCGGCTGGCTCAGCCGGCACTCGAACTTGTCGCCTTCGACCGTCCACTCGATGCTCTCCAGACGAGTCTGGAAAGTGAGCGCCATCGCAGGAAGGCTGGCAAACACACTGAGCAAGGCTAGATAACGCTGGCGCACGGGAGGCTCCACTGGCTTTTTACTTACGGAAATCGAAAAACACCGGGCATGACGCCTGTCCGAGATATCGCACGGATTCGTGGCACACCTGAAGGGGCTATCGGTAACTTGTGGCAAAACTTGATAGCGGGTGCCCGCATCGGTCTTTTCCGGTAGCATTCCCCCAGAGTTTGACCCGCCTGGAAGCCCCTCAATGTCCGACCGCCTGACCCTGCTGCGTCCCGACGACTGGCATATTCATCTTCGCGATGGTGCTGTGTTGACCCATACCGTCGCCGATGTCGCGCGCACCTTCGGGCGCGCCATCATCATGCCTAACCTGGTTCCGCCCGTCCGCAACGCCGTCGAGGCCGATGGCTATCGCCAGCGCATCCTGGCCGCACGCCCGGCCGGCAGCCGCTTCGAACCGCTGATGGTGCTTTACCTCACCGACCGCACCCAGCCCGAAGAAATCCGCGAGGCCAAGGCCTGCGGCTTCGTCCACGCGGCCAAGTTGTACCCGGCCGGCGCCACCACCAATTCGGATTCCGGCGTCACCAGCATCGACAAGATCTTCCCGGCGCTCGAAGCGATGGCCGAAGTCGGGATGCCGTTGCTGATCCACGGTGAAGTCACCCGCGGCGATGTCGACGTGTTCGACCGCGAGAAAATCTTCATCGACGAGCACATGCGCCGCGTCGTGGAGCGTTTCCCGACGCTCAAGGTGGTGTTCGAACACATCACCACCGGCGATGCCGTGCAGTTCGTCAACGAAGCCCCGGCCAACGTCGGCGCGACCATTACCGCGCATCACCTGCTTTACAACCGCAACCACATGCTGGTGGGGGGGATCCGGCCGCACTTCTATTGCCTGCCGATCCTCAAGCGCAACACTCACCAGGAAGCCTTGCTCGATGCCGCCACCAGCGGCAGCGCGAAGTTTTTCCTCGGCACGGACTCGGCGCCCCATGCCCGCCATGCCAAGGAAGCCGCCTGCGGTTGCGCCGGTTGCTACACCGCCTATGCCGCCATCGAGATGTACGCCGAGGCGTTCGAGCAACGCAACGCGCTGGACAAGCTCGAAGGTTTTGCCAGCCTGCACGGTCCGCGTTTCTATGGCCTGCCGGTGAACACCGATAGCATTACCCTGGTCCGCGACGAATGGACCGCCCCCGCCAGCCTGCCGTTTGGCGAACAGACAATCATCCCGCTGCGCGCCGGTGAAAAACTGCGCTGGCGCCTGCTGGAGGAAAACGCGTGAGTGAAGATCATTTCGACGACGAACTGGACGGCAACGGTGGTTCCGGTGGCGCACGCCACCCCATGGCAGCCCGTTTCCGGGGTTACCTGCCGGTCGTGGTCGACGTAGAAACCGGCGGTTTCAACTCGGCCACCGATGCGTTGCTGGAGATTGCCGCGACGACCATCGGCATGGATGAAAAAGGCTTTGTGTTCCCGGACCACACCTATTTCTTCCGCGTTGAACCGTTCGAAGGCGCCAACATCGAAGCGGCCGCGCTGGAATTCACCGGGATCAAGCTCGACCACCCGCTGCGCATGGCGGTCAGCGAGGAAACGGCACTGACCGACATCTTCCGTGGCGTGCGCAAGGCGCTGAAGGCCAACGGTTGCAAGCGCGCGATCCTGGTCGGTCATAACAGCAGTTTTGACTTGGGCTTCCTTAACGCCGCCGTTGCGCGACTGGACATGAAGCGTAATCCATTCCACCCGTTTTCCAGTTTCGACACAGCGACCCTGGCCGGCCTGGCGTACGGCCAGACCGTATTGGCCAAGGCCTGCCAGGCCGCCGACATCGATTTCGACGGCCGCGAAGCCCACTCGGCCCGCTATGACACCGAGAAGACCGCGGAGCTGTTCTGCGGCATCGTCAATCGCTGGAAGGAAATGGGCGGCTGGCAGGATTTCGACGACTGATATCAGCATTGGCTCTTTGTGGCTCTTGTGGCTCTTGTGGCTCTTGTGGCTCTTGTGGCTCTTGTGGCTCTTGTGGCTCTTG
>NZ_JBHFJB010000116.1:112000-119558 GCF_057334555.1 Pseudomonas sp. AGC41 | reverse complement strand
GTGGCTCTTGTGGCGAGGGAGCTTGCTCCCGCTGGGCTGCGAAGCGGCCCCTTTTTTTGCGATTGCTGCGAGGTCGAGCAGGAGCAAGCTCCCTCGCCACGCTGTTCAGCGCAAAAAATTCTGCGTTACAGCTTATAACCCGCCCATAAAAAACCGGCCCATCAAGGGCCGGTTTTTTTATGCCTGAGTGCGCTTACAGCTTGTCGCTGTGTTCGCCCAGGTAAGCCGCTACACCTTCAGGCGATGCGGTCATGCCCTTGTCGCCTTTTTTCCAGTTGGCCGGGCAGACTTCGCCGTGTTCTTCGTGGAATTGCAGAGCGTCGACCAGACGGATCAGCTCTTCCATGTTACGGCCCAGCGGCAGGTCGTTGATGATCTGCGAACGGACCACGCCTTTGTCGTCGATCAGGAACGCGCCACGGAAGGCCACGCCGCCTTCGGACTCAACGTCGTAGGCCTTGGCGATTTCGTGCTTCATGTCGGCAGCCATGGTGTATTTCACCGGGCCGATGCCACCCGCATTGATGGCGGTGTTGCGCCAGGCGTTGTGGGTGAAGTGCGAGTCGATCGAAACCGCGACCACTTCGACGTTGCGCGCCTTGAAATCGTCCATGCGGTGATCCAGTGCGATCAGCTCGGACGGGCAGACGAAAGTGAAGTCCAGCGGGTAGAAGAACACCAGGCCGTATTTGCCTTTGATGGTCGAGGACAGGGTGAAGCTGTCGACGATTTCGCCGTTGCCGAGGACGGCTGGAACGGTGAAGTCAGGGGCTTGTTTGCCTACGAGTACGCTCATTGGATATCTCCTGGTGTAGTAACGTGAAAACCGGGTCCGCGCCAGCCTGCCACCCGCAGGCGACAGCCCTGTGACACGAACCCGCTTTACAAGGACCGACCATCATACACCGCACATTTGGACTGTCCTCAACGGTTTTTCGGTGATGCGAAAAATCCACCCCGGCGCATGGCCCGCCGATGTAAAAAACCGTTCGTCAGACCAAGCCAGCTCAGACCGGGGAGCACCAGAAACAACTTTGACAATCATTCTCGTTAACATTAAGATCCGTCTCAATTGAGTCACAACCAGCGACGGTTCTCACTTATGTATGTATGCCTCTGCACTGGCGTCACCGACGGTCAGATCCGCGAAGCGATCTACGAAGGTTGCTGCAGCTATCGGGAAGTCCGCCAGGCCACCGGCGTAGCCAGCCAATGCGGTAAATGTGCCTGCCTTGCCAAGGAAGTGGTACGTGAAACCCTCGCCAAAGCGCAGACTGCCCAGGCCTCGATCCCTTATCCGGTAGAATTTACTGCCGCTTAAATCCCGAATTTTGAAGAACCGGACTCAATGTCCGGTTTTTTTATGCCTGTAAATCAAACGCTTAGCTTCCAGACGCGGAACACAAACATTCTTATTCCGATTAATTTTCATTTATTATTCAATAACTTAGGTTTGACACTGGTAATTGCCCGGCTCAAACTCTGCCGTATACACAGCTATTACAGGGCAGGCCCTCACCATGAAAGGCGACATCACAGTCATCCAGCATCTCAACAAGATCCTCGCCAATGAGCTGGTCGCGATCAATCAATACTTCCTGCATGCGCGCATGTATGAGGATTGGGGCCTGAACAAGCTGGGCAAGCATGAGTATCACGAATCCATCGACGAGATGAAACATGCGGACAAGCTGATCAAGCGCATCCTGTTCCTCGAAGGACTGCCAAACGTCCAGGACCTGGGCAAGCTGCACATTGGCGAACACACCCGGGAAATGCTCGAATGCGACCTGCGTATCGAGCGCACCGGCCACGCCGACCTGAAAGCCGCCATCGCCCATTGCGAAACCGTCGGTGACTTCGGCAGTCGCGAGCTGCTCGAGGATATCCTCGAGTCCGAAGAAGAACACATCGACTGGCTGGAAACCCAGCTGGGCCTGATCGACAAGATCGGTCTGGAGAACTACCTGCAATCGCAGATGGGCGAAGAATAAGCTTCCGCGAAAGCAAGCCACAAAAAAGCCCCGCCCTCTTTCGAGGAGCGGGGCTTTTTGTTGCCTGGATTTCCAGGCTCATTTAAATCCACTGTGGATCAAGCTTCAGTCTTGTTCGCCGCTGCCGCTTCTACAGCTGCCTTGATCGTCGACTGCAACGAACCGTCCGCGGCCATCTCGGTCATGATGTCGCTGCCGCCGATCAGTTCACCGCCAACCCACAGTTGTGGGAAGGTTGGCCAGTTGGCGTACTTGGGCAGATTGGCGCGGATTTCCGGGTTCTGCAGGATGTCCACGTAAGCGAACTTCTCGCCACACGCCATCACCGCCTGAGCAGCCTTGGCCGAGAAGCCGCACTGAGGGGCATTCGGCGAGCCTTTCATGTAAAGCAGGATAGTGTTGTTGGCAATCTGGTCTTTGATCGTTTCGATGATATCCACGGAGCACCTCGGCTTGAACTTTGCGACTACAGATGTCGACACGGTGGCGCATTGTAACGGAAAGCCGAGCACCCTGCTCGGTCCGGCCCAAGGACAATTCTACGCAGCCGCCACTTTCACCGGAACCCCATTGAGCGCCGCATTGCCGGACAACTCATCGAGCTGGCATTCATCGGTCAGGTCGTTGGCGCTGGAACCAGGCTGGCCGCTGGCGATGGTCATCTGCACGCCCGGTCGCGCGTGGCCCCAGCCATGGGGAAGGCTGACCACGCCTTTCATCATGTCCAGGCTGACTTGCACCTCCACTTCGATCACGCCCACCCGAGAACTGACCTGTACGCGTTGACCATCGACAAGACCGCGACTGGCGAGGTCTTCCGGATGCATCAGCAACTGATGGCGCGGCTTGCCCTTCACCAGTCGATGAAAGTTATGCATCCAGGAATTGTTGCTGCGCACATGCCGTCGGCCAATCATCAGCAACTCGTCCGATGCCGGCGCTCGCAGCGCGGCAAAGCGCGCCAGATCCGCGAGGATTACCGCCGGCGCGGCCTGCACACGGCCATTTTCGGTCTTCAAGCGCGTCGTCAGGTTGGGCTTGAGCGCACCGAGGTCGATGCCGTGGGGATGGTCGAACAGCGTCGCCAGCGACAACTTGTGTGGCGAGGCATCCCCATACCTTCCCGCGCGCAGACCAAAGTCGATCATTTGCGCGGGCGGCATGGTCGGCTTGAGCTCCTTGCCAGTGCGGGCGGCAAACGCCTTGGCCAAGCCGACAAAAATCTCCCAGTCGTGCAGCGCCCCTTCGGGCTTGGGCAGGATCGCCCGATTGAAACGGCTGACGTTACGCACGGCGAACAGGTTGAACGTGGTGTCGTAGTGATCGTTCTCCAAAGCCGAGGTCGATGGCAGGATCAGATCGGCATAACGCGTGGTCTCGTTGATGTACAAATCGATGCTGACCATGAACTCCAGCCCATCCAGCGCTTGTTCGAGCTGCCGCCCGTTAGGCGTGGACAGCACCGGGTTGCCAGCCACGGTGACCAGCGCACGGATCTGCCCGTCGCCCTCGGTCAGCATTTCCTCGGCCAAGGTCGACACGGGCAGCTCGCCGGCGTATTCGGGACGCCCGGACACCCGGCTCTGCCAACGGTTGAAATGGCCACCCGAAGTGGTCGCTACCAAGTCTACCGCCGGCTCGGTGCACAGTGCCCCGCCCGCCCGATCGAGGTTGCTGGTGACCAGGTTGATCACTTGGATCAGCCAGTGGCATAACGTGCCGAACGCCTGGGTGGACACGCCCATTCTGCCGTAGCAGACGGCCGACGGCGCGGCGGCAAAGTCGCGGGCCAACTGCCGGATCTGCGGCGCTGGCACCGCACAGAGCGGGCTCATCACCTCGGCGGTAAAACCTGCCACGGCCTGGCGCACCTCTTCGAGGCCGTCCACCGGCAAATGGCTGTCGCGGCACAGACCTTCGCTGAACAGCGTATTGAGCAGGCCAAACAGCAGCGCGGCATCGCCCCCTGGGCGCACGAAGACATGCTGGTCGGCAATGGCCGCCGTTTCGCTGCGCCGTGGATCGACGACCACGACTTTGCCGCCGCGGGCCTGGATCGCCTTGAGGCGCTTCTCCACGTCCGGCACGGTCATGATGCTGCCGTTGGAAGCCAGCGGATTGCCGCCCAGGATCAGCATGAAGTCGGTATGGTCGATGTCCGGTATCGGCAGCAGCAGGCCGTGACCGTACATCAAGTGGCTGGTCAGGTGATGGGGCAGTTGGTCCACCGACGTCGCCGAGAAGCGACTGCGTGTCTTCAGCAGGCCAAGGAAATAATTGCTGTGGGTCATCAACCCATAGTTATGCACGCTGGGGTTGCCCTGGTAGACGCCCACCGCGTTCTGGCCGTGACGCTCCTGGATGGCCGCCAGGCGTTCGGCAACCAGGGCGAAAGCGTCATCCCAGGCAATCGGCTGCCACTCGCCGCCGACTCGCTGCATGGGTTGGCGCAGCCGGTCCGGGTCATTCTGGATATCTTGCAGGGCGACGGCCTTGGGACAGATGTGCCCACGGCTGAAACTGTCCAGCGGATCGCCCTTGATCGAGGTGATTGCCAGGCCTTGGCCTTCAGTTTCGGTAGTTTCGAGCGTCAGGCCACAGATGGCCTCACATAGATGGCACGCACGGTGATGAAGAGTCTTGGTCATGGCCAGTCTCTGTTTTATTCGTAGCGGGCACTTTCGGCCGCGGGAACAAAACTATGGCGCGAGATCCTCCACCGCGCCAGCGACGTTCGTCCTGTGAATCGCCGGGCATCAGGCCAACCGATTTCAGGGGTGCTCGGGAGGCGGCGCCAGCAGCTGGATTTCCTCGACGGTTTCCACTTGTTCCTGAGCGATGGGCACTCCGGTCAACTCGCCGATCAATCGCCAATGTTCGTCGAGGCCGCTGCTGATGGTAGCCATGCGGTCGATCATGCGGCGGCCGGCAGCCTTGGTCACTTCGTCTTCGCTGCGCAACAATTCGAATGACATGGAGGTCACCGAAGCGGTCAGGTGCGTCAGGGAGCGTGCCGTCAGCCCCAGCAGTTCCATCAGTTGTTGCTCTTTCGAATCCATTTCGGGGCTCCTGCGTCTAGGGGCTCATTTATAACCCAGGCCCTGGCATTAGGAAATCTCACATCCGATGACAGACACACGAAATCAATTGCACGCTAGCCAACAGAACTCGGTTTGTCCTCCCGCGCCCGTCCGGCTTGTTTGCCAAGCGCCGCAACGCCAGTGTACAAATGGGGTCGCTGCTGTCAGGAAACCGGCTTCAAACATGTCATCGCAGTCCTGCCATGACCTCGTTGAACTCCCTATAACCGTAGCCCTATTGGTAAGACGCGACATTTAATGTCAATATCGCGCCTTCCCCTAATTTCGTCGCCCCGTGCGGCTTTTGCCGCAGGTCTCGCCCGTTTTTCCATTAAACAAGGCTTTGAGCATCTGCGGTCAGTTACAAAAAGGTAGTCAATCATGAGCGCAAGGCACTTTCTCTCCCTGATGGATTTCACGCCCGAAGAGTTGCTCGGCGTGATCCGTCGAGGCGTGGAGCTCAAGGACCTGCGTAAGCGCGGCGTACTGTTCGAGCCCTTGAAAAACCGTGTGCTGGGGATGATCTTCGAGAAATCCTCCACGCGCACGCGCATTTCTTTCGAAGCCGGCATGATCCAGCTCGGCGGCCAGGCGATTTTCCTGTCGCCCCGTGACACCCAGCTGGGCCGTGGCGAGCCCATTGGCGATTGCGCGATCGTCATGTCGAGCATGCTTGACGCAGTGATGATCCGGACCTTTGCCCACAGCACGCTGACCCAATTCGCGGCCCATTCCCGCGTGCCGGTGATCAATGGCCTGTCCGACGACTTGCACCCGTGCCAACTGCTCGCCGACATGCAGACTTTCCTCGAACACCGCGGCCCGATCCAGGGCAAGACCGTGGCCTGGATCGGCGATGGCAACAACATGTGCAACAGCTATATAGAAGCGGCGATCCAGTTCGACTTCCAATTGCGCATCGCCTGCCCTGAAGGCTACGAACCCAATCCGCAATTCGTCGCCAGGGCCGGCGACCGGGTGACGATCCTGCGCGACCCGAAACAGGCCGTCGCCGGCGCGCACCTGGTGAGCACCGACGTTTGGACATCCATGGGCCAGGAAGAAGAAACCGCCAAGCGCCTGGAGCTGTTTGCGCCGTACCAGGTCAATCGCGCTCTGCTCGACCTGGCGGATGCCGAGGTGCTGTTCATGCATTGCCTGCCTGCCCACCGTGGCGAAGAAATCAGCCTCGACCTGCTCGACGATCCCCGCTCGGTGGCGTGGGACCAGGCAGAAAACCGTCTCCATGCACAGAAGGCCCTGCTGGAGTTCCTCGTCGAGCCGGCGTACCACCACGCATGAGTGCTCCATTGTTATTAAATCTGCACAATCTGGCCTGCGGTTATCAGGACCAGCGAGTCGTCCAGAACCTCAACCTGCACCTCAATGCCGGTGACATCGGTTGTCTGCTCGGCTCGTCCGGGTGTGGCAAGACCACCACCCTGCGGGCCATTGCCGGTTTCGAGCCGGTGCATGAAGGTGAGATCCAGTTGGCTGGGGAAACCATTTCCCGCGCGGGGTTTACCCTCGCCCCGGAAAAACGCCGCATCGGCATGGTGTTCCAGGACTACGCGTTGTTCCCGCATTTGAGCGTCGCCGAAAACATTGCGTTCGGCATCCGCAAACATCCAGACAAGGATCGCGTGGTCGAGGAACTGTTGGAACTGGTCAACCTGAAGAGCTTGGGCAAGCGCTTTCCCCATGAGCTCTCGGGAGGCCAGCAACAACGTGTGGCCCTGGCCCGCGCCCTGGCGCCGGAACCCCAACTGCTGTTACTCGACGAGCCGTTCTCCAACCTCGACGGCGAGCTGCGACGCAAGCTCAGCCATGAGGTGCGGGACATTCTCAAGGCCCGCGGCACCAGTGCGATCCTGGTCACCCATGACCAGGAAGAAGCCTTTGCGGTGAGTGACCATGTCGGCGTGTTCAGAGAGGGTCGCCTGGAACAATGGGATACGCCCTACAACCTCTATCACGAACCGCTGACGCCGTATGTTGCCAGCTTCATCGGCCAGGGTTACTTCATTCGCGGCCAGCTCGACAGCCCGGAATCGGTGCAGACCGAACTGGGCATGCTGCGCGGCAACCGGGCGTACACCTGGCCCATCGGCAGTGCCGTAGACGTCCTGCTGCGCCCGGACGACATCGTCCACGCGCCGGACAGTCCGCTCACGGCGACTATCGTCGGCAAGACGTTCCTCGGTGCTTCAACCCTGTATCGCCTGCAACTGTCGACCGGCGCACAACTGGAATCGATTTTCCCAAGCCATGCCGACCATCAGCTCGGCGCCACCGTCGGTATCCGCGTGGCGGCTGAGCACCTGGTGCTGTTCCAGGCGCCGGGCAGCACGGCGGCGCATTTGCCAGTTGGGGAAAGTGGTGTGCGGCGGTATGGCACCGCCAGCTAATAGCTGAAGGGATGCAAACCTCTGTGGGAGCGAGCCTGCTCGCGATGGCGTAGGCACATCCAGCGACGGTGCAAGC
>NZ_JBHFJB010000116.1:104942-111980 GCF_057334555.1 Pseudomonas sp. AGC41 | reverse complement strand
CCCCCCCCCCCCTCCCACATTTGATCCATTGGCTTGAGTACAGATTCACCCCAACGTCAGCGTACCACTAGCCACCAACGTCGCATCCCCGCCGATCTTCACCCGCTCACCTTCCAATCGGCAGAACAATGCCCCGCCCCTCGCCGAGCATTGATAGGCCGTCAGGCCGTGTTTGTTCAGGCGTTTGGACCAGTATGGAATCAGGCTGCAATGGGTCGATCCGGTTACCGGATCCTCGTTGATGCCGATCGCCGGGGCAAAATAGCGCGAGACAAAATCGTGCTTGCTTCCCGGTGCGGTAACGATCGCGCCCGGCCAAGGCAGCTTCGCCAGGGCCGCCATGTCCGGCTTGCAATCGAGCACAGCCTGTTCCGACTCCAGCACCACGAACAATTCGTTGCAACTGAGCACATCTACCGCCTCGACACCCAAGGCGCTCTGGACCGCCAGGGAGGCGCCCAACTCGGTCGGCACGATGGCCGGGAAATCCAACCACAGCCGATCGCCTTCACGACTGACACTCAATGCTCCAGACTTGCAGATGAAGTCGAGTCGCTCGGCCGGTTCGTGGTAAACCTCGAATAACACGTGGGCGCTGGCCAATGTTGCATGTCCACACAGCGGCACTTCAGTGGTGGGCGTGAACCAGCGAATGTGCCAACGCTGGTTCTCACGGACCAGAAAAGCGGTCTCGGCCAGGTTGTGCTCGGCGGCAATCTTCTGCATCAATTCATCGGCAAGCCAGGCATCGAGCCGATAGACCATCGCCGGGTTACCGCCAAACGGCCGGTCACTGAACGCATCGACCTGATGAAACGCGAGCTGCATGGCACTTCTCCTTGTTTATTGATGCGCGAGCATGAGCTGCCCGGACATCGTTTAGCCAGTGACAGATCAGCAGAATTTTCACCCTACAGCGCACATGAAATCTGACGTCCAATCGATCTTGAAGATTCAAATCATTCTGGCGAGGGAGCCTGCTCCCGCTCGGGCGTAGCGGCCACCAACAGACTCAGGCACGCCCGATATCAGCAAAGATCGCTCCGGTATGCTCCGCCAGTACCGCAGGCGCCAGTTCCACCTCTAACCCGCGCCTCCCCGCACTGACGAACATGCTGGACAGCGGTTGCGCAGAATTGTCGATAAACGTGCGAAGACGCTTTTTCTGCCCCAGCGGGCTGATCCCGCCGAGCAAATAGCCGGTCGAACGCTGTGCGGCGGCCGGATCGGCCATCTCGACTTTTTTCACTCCAGCCGCATGAGCCAGGCCTTTCAGATCCAGGCTCCCGGCCACCGGCACCACCGCCACCAGCAACTCGCCTTTTTCGCTGGCCGCCAGCAGGGTCTTGAATACCTGCGCCGGGTTCAGACCGAGTTTTTCAGCCGCCTCCAGGCCATAGGAGGCAGCTTTCGGGTCATGTTCATAGCTGTGGATGCGATGTTCGGCGCGCACTTTTTTAAGCAGGTCCAATGCGGGGGTCATGACGGCTCCTGACCAGGAAAAAGCGAAAGAGTGGCGCGGATTCTAAGCCATCGGCAATTAAAACGCGTTGCGAGCCTACCGGGATGATCTTCCTGCAGGGTGCACAGCGAGACATTCACGTGACGAATAATCCAAATGTGACCGACGGTTCACTTTCGATCTTTGACACCGGCGTTTCTTGTCTATATTTTTTCGAAACTGAAAGCAGATTTACCTGTCTCAAACAGCACCCGAAACCTGGATGAGGCTCCCGGTCTCGGCGAAGAACGCGTCTTCAATGGTATCGAAGGCGCCAGACAAGAACAAAAACACCGAGGTTTGCATGACTACCGCTTTACAACAGCCCACCCTTTCCAGCCAATGCCTGGCCGAATTCCTCGGCACCGCCCTGCTGATTTTTTTCGGCACCGGTTGTGTCGCGGCGCTCAAGGTCGCGGGTGCAAGTTTCGGCTTGTGGGAAATCAGCATCATCTGGGGTGTCGGCGTCAGCATGGCCATCTACCTCAGCGCGGGTATTTCCGGTGCCCATCTCAACCCCGCCGTCAGCATCGCCTTATGTATTTTCACCGACTTCGAAAAGCGCAAACTGCCCTTCTATATTGTCTGCCAAGTGGCGGGGGCGTTCTGTGGCGCGCTCTTGGTCTACACGCTGTATAGCAATCTTTTCTTCGATTTCGAACAGTCCCGGCAGATGATTCGTGGCACGCAAGCCAGCCTCGAACTGGCTTCGGTATTCTCCACCTACCCGCACCCGGCGCTCTCCACCGGCCAAGCCTTTCTGGTGGAGGTGATCATTACTGCAATCCTGATGGGCGTGATCATGTCCCTGACTGACGACAACAATGGCCTTCCTCGTGGTGCGCTTGCGCCGCTGCTGATCGGCCTTCTGATCGCCGTGATCGGCAGCTCGATGGGGCCGCTGACAGGCTTCGCGATGAACCCGGCGCGGGACTTCGGTCCAAAATTGATGACTTTCTTCGCTGGCTGGGGTGAAATTTCCCTCACGGGCGGGCGTGACATCCCTTACTTCCTGGTTCCGATTTTCGCGCCGATAGTGGGTGCGTGCCTGGGCGCTGCCGCGTATCGCGGATTGATTGCCCGACACCTGCCGGGTGCCAAGGCGGCTACAAAGGATGCAGAACCGGCCATTGACGGCAAGCCAAGAACTTCCTGAAACAATGGGCGCATGCCGCTGCCCTTCAAGCATGCGCCATGGCTTCATCCCAAACACACGTCCCAAGGCAATCGACATGACTGACTCAGAGAACAAAAACTACATCATTGCCCTCGACCAGGGTACGACCAGCTCACGGGCCATTATTTTCGACCGTGACGCCAACGTGGTCTGCACCGCCCAACGGGAATTCGTCCAGCACTATCCGCAACCGGGCTGGGTCGAGCATGACCCCATGGAGATCTTTGCCACGCAAAGCGCGGTGATGGTGGAAGCCTTGGCTCAAGCGGGTTTGCATCACGACCAGGTCGCCGCGATCGGCATCACCAACCAGCGCGAAACCACCGTGGTCTGGGACAAGTCCACCGGCCGCCCCATTTACAACGCGGTAGTCTGGCAATGCCGACGCAGCACCGAAATCTGCCAGCAGCTCAAGCGCGATGGCCATGAGCCGTACATCAGTGAAACCACCGGCCTGGTGACCGACCCCTACTTTTCCGGTACCAAGCTCAAGTGGATCCTCGACAACGTCGAAGGCAGCCGCGAGCGCGCGCGCAACGGTGAATTGCTGTTCGGCACCGTGGACAGCTGGCTGATCTGGAAATTTACCGGCGGCAAGGTCCACGTCACCGACTACACCAACGCCTCGCGCACCATGCTCTTCAATATCCACACGCTGGAGTGGGACGCGAAGATGCTCGACATCCTCAACATCCCTCGCGAGATGCTGCCGGAAGTCAAATCATCCTCGCAAATCTACGGCCGGACTAAAAGCGGCATCGCTATTGGCGGCATCGCCGGCGACCAGCAGGCCGCCCTCTTCGGCCAGATGTGCGTGGAACCGGGCCAGGCGAAAAATACCTATGGCACCGGCTGCTTCCTGCTGATGAACACCGGTAACAAAGCCGTCAAATCCAACCACGGCATGCTGACCACCATCGCCTGCGGCCCTCGCGGCGAAGTGGCCTACGCCCTGGAAGGCGCCGTGTTCAACGGTGGCTCTACCGTCCAGTGGCTGCGCGACGAACTGAAAATCATCAACGACGCCCTCGACACCGAATACTTCGCCAACAAGGTCAAGGACAGCAACGGCGTTTACCTGGTGCCAGCCTTCACCGGCCTCGGCGCACCGTACTGGGACCCCTACGCCCGCGGGGCGCTATTTGGCCTGACCCGTGGCGTAAGGGTCGATCACATCATCCGGGCCACGCTGGAATCCATCGCCTACCAGACCCGTGACCTGCTCGACGCCATGCAGCAGGATGCCGGCGAACGCCTCAAGTCCCTGCGCGTGGACGGTGGCGCGGTGGCCAACAATTTCCTCATGCAATTTCAGGCCGATATTCTCGGCACCCAGGTCGAGCGTCCGAAAATGCGCGAAACCACTGCACTCGGTGCGGCGTACCTGGCCGGCCTGGCGTGCGGTTTCTGGGGCAGCCTGGAAGAATTACGCGGCAAAGCGGTGATCGAGCGCGAGTTCGAACCGCAACTGGATGAGCAAGCCAAGGAAAAACTTTACGCGGGATGGAAAAAAGCCGTCAGCCGTACGCGCGATTGGGAGCCCCACGAAGATGCTGAATAACCTCTGAGCCGGGGACGATGAGGATCTGAAACTGGTCGGGAAAGGATTCCTGCGGCATCATGGGCAAATTTTGTACGGCAGCCCAAAGGAAGCCCCATGAATCTGCCTCCCCGCCAGCAGCAAATCCTCGAACTGGTCCGCGAACGCGGCTATGTCAGCATCGAGGAAATGGCGCAGCTATTTGTCGTCACCCCGCAGACCATCCGCCGCGACATCAATCAACTGGCGGAAGTGAACCTGCTGCGCCGCTACCACGGCGGCGCCGCTTACGACTCCAGCGTGGAAAACACCGCCTACGCCATGCGCGCCGATCAGATGCGCGATGAGAAGCAACGCATCGCCGAAGCGATCGCTGCGCAGATTCCCGACCACGCCTCGCTGTTCATCAACATCGGCACCACCACCGAATCCATCGCCCGGGCGCTGCTCAACCACAACCATCTGAAAGTCATCACCAACAACCTGCACGTGGCGTCGATCCTCAGTGCCAAGGATGATTTCGAAGTCCTGATCGCCGGCGGCAACGTGCGCCGTGACGGCGGCGTGGTCGGTCAGGCCAGCGTCGATTTCATCAATCAGTTCAAGGTCGACTTCGCCCTGGTGGGCATCAGCGGGATCGACGAGGACGGCAGTCTGCTGGACTTTGACTATCAGGAGGTCCGGGTCTCCCAAGCCATCATCGCCAACGCCCGGCAGGTATTGCTCGCTGCGGACTCGAGCAAGTTCGGGCGTAACGCCATGGTCCGCCTGGGCCCGATCAGCCTGATCGATTGCCTGGTGACCGACCAGCAACCGGTGCCGGCCCTGGCGCAACTATTGACCCAGCACAAGATTCGCCTGGAAGTGGTCTGACTTCACCCCCGATCCCCTGTGGCGGGGAGCTTGCTCCCGCTCGGCGGCGTAGCCGTCGTAAATCGGCCTGATGGGCTTAGCCTGAAGAAACACGTCCGCCTGCTTGGGATGGCTTCGCCATCCAGCGGGAGCAAGCTCCCTCACCACAAGAGCCCTCCCCAACTCCTTTTTGTTCGAAAATTTTCCTTTCAGCCTACTTCGATCAGTATTTTCAATCGAATTCGACTGGCTGTTGCTGTGCTTATGGGCTAGTATTTTCGCAAATGAACATTAATGTTCGAATTCAAATATTTCGAAAAAAGAACCCGAGGCCAGCCGATGCCCACTTCCACCTTGCCTATGCCCCCTCTCGCCGAAATCTATGACGTCGCCGTCATTGGTGGCGGTATCAACGGTGTGGGGATAGCCGCGGACGCTGCCGGTCGCGGTCTTTCGGTGTTCCTTTGCGAAAAGGATGACTTGGCCAGCCACACCTCATCGGCCAGCAGCAAGCTGATCCATGGCGGTCTGCGTTATCTCGAACATTACGAGTTTCGCTTGGTGCGTGAAGCACTCGCCGAGCGCGAAGTGCTGCTGACCAAGGCTCCACACATCGTCAAGCAAATGCGCTTCGTATTGCCCCATCGCCCGCACCTGCGTCCGGCCTGGATGATTCGCGCCGGCCTGTTTCTTTACGATCACCTGGGCAAGCGCGAGCAGCTCGCTGGCTCCCGGAGTTTGAAATTCGGTGCCGACAGCGCATTAAAAAACGAAATCACCAAAGGCTTCGAATACTCCGATTGCTGGGTCGACGACGCCCGGCTGGTCGTACTCAATGCCATGGCCGCGCGAGAAAAAGGCGCGCATATCCACACCCGCACCCGTTGTGTCAGCGCTCGCCGCAGCAAGGGGTTGTGGCAACTGAACCTGGAACGTGCCGACGGCAGCCTGTTTTCGATCCAGGCCAAGGCGCTGGTGAACGCCGCCGGCCCATGGGTCGCCAAGTTCATTCGTGATGACCTGAAGATGGAATCGCCCTACGGCATCCGCCTGATCCAGGGCAGCCACCTGATCGTGCCAAAACTCTACGAAGGCGAGCATGCGCACATCCTCCAGAACGAAGACCAGCGCATCGTCTTCACCATTCCGTATCTGAATCAATTCACCCTGATTGGCACGACCGACCGCGAATACACCGGCGATCCGGCCAAGGTGGCAATTACCGAGGGTGAAACGGATTACCTGCTGAAAGTCGTCAATGCGCACTTCAAGAAGCAGATCAGCCGCGACGACATTCTGCACAGCTACTCCGGGGTCCGGCCGTTGTGCAACGACGAATCCGACAATCCTTCCGCCGTGACCCGGGACTACACCCTGGCGCTGTCGGGCGGTGGCCAGGAAGCTCCGTTGTTATCGGTGTTCGGCGGCAAACTCACTACGTACCGCAAGCTTGCCGAGTCAGCCATGGCTCAACTGGCGCCGTATTTCACTCAAATGCGCCCGAGCTGGACGGCCCTGGAGACCTTGCCCGGCGGCGAGAACATGACCACGCCACAGGCCTTGTGCTCGGCGATCCGCGACAAGTTCGACTGGCTGCCGACCGATATCGCCCGCCGCTGGGCCACCACCTATGGCAGCCGCACCTGGCGCATGCTCGAAGGCGTGCACAGCCTCGCCGACCTGGGCGAACACATCGGCGCGGGCCTTTATACCCGCGAGGTCGATTACCTGTGCAGCGACGAGTGGGCCATTGACGCCGAGGATATTCTCTGGCGTCGCAGCAAGCTGGGCTTGTTCACAAGCGCCGCTGAACAGGAAAAGCTTCGCACGTATCTGGACAAGGTCGAGCACAACCGGCGCAAGATTGAAGCCGCCTGAGTGCAACCCGCTAAACCAGAAAGCCCCTGAATCCTGCGATTCAGGGGCTTTTTATTGCCTGGAATGCACCGCAACTCCCCTGTGGGAGCG
>NZ_JBHFJB010000116.1:94832-104922 GCF_057334555.1 Pseudomonas sp. AGC41 | reverse complement strand
TGGTAGAACTGAGAGGCCGCCTTCGCGAGCAGGCTCGCTCTCACAGGGGAGTTTATGAGCTCTCAAGTTATTCGGTTTTCCGAACACGACCCGACAGTCAGTTCGGCTAACCGGATAAACAACCGGCAAAAAAAGCTGAAACAAAACATTAATTTCCTTTAAAAACATGGTGTTAGCTAGATGCCACTGGCCTGGCACGAGTCATGCTCTACACTCGTGGAGACGAACGCCTGTACGCCAACACAACAGGAGCTGCCAGGCATTCGAAGCACTCAGGGCCGGTGAACCGGCCGAATACAAAAAAAACAATGTCGAGGAAACATCGATGCGCATCGTTCCCCATCTCCTGGGCGCAGCCGTTGCTGCCGCTCTGATCAGCACTCCGGTCTTCGCCGCCGAACTGACCGGCACGCTGAAAAAGATCAAAGAGTCCGGCGTCGTTACGCTCGGCCACCGCGACGCCTCCATTCCGTTTTCCTATATCGCGGACGCTACCGGCAAGCCCGTAGGCTACTCCCACGACATCCAGCTGAAAGTCGTCGAAGCGCTGAAAAAAGAGCTGGATGTGCCGAACCTGCAGGTCAAGTACAACCTGGTCACCTCGCAAACCCGTATCCCGCTGGTGCAGAACGGCACCGTGGACCTGGAATGTGGCTCCACCACCAACAACGTCGAGCGCCAGCAGCAAGTCGCCTTCTCCGTTGGCATCTTCGAGATCGGCACCAAGCTGCTGTCCAAGAAAGACTCCAAGTACAAGGATTTCGACGATCTCAAGGGCAAGAACGTCGTGACCACCGCCGGCACCACGTCCGAGCGCCTGCTCAAGGCCATGAACGCCGACAAGCAGATGGGCATGAACGTCATCTCCGCCAAGGACCACGGCGAATCCTTCCAGATGCTGGAATCGGGTCGTGCCGTCGCGTTCATGATGGACGACGCGCTGCTGGCCGGCGAAGCCGCCAAGGCCAAGAAAGCGACTGACTGGGAAGTAACCGGTACTCCACAGTCGTACGAAATCTACGGCTGCATGGTGCGCAAGGGCGACGAGCCGTTCAAAAAGGTTGTCGATGACGCCATCAAGGCCACCTACGCGTCGGGCGAGATCAACAAGATCTACGAAAAATGGTTCATGCAACCGATTCCGCCAAAAGGCCTGAACCTCAACTTCCCGATGAGCGACGAACTCAAGAAACTGATCGCAGAACCGACCGACAAAGCGGCTGACGAAAAGAAATCCTGATTTCTGACTAACCTTACCTCCTGGAAGGGCCTGCCCTTCCAGGAGTGTGTCATTCCCTGCTGGCATCCAAGGAACCACTCGAACGGTGCGGTCGAGCCGTCGATGTGTGCCCGATTATCAAGATTGGGCGGGAAAGGACTTCCCCCTGCAGATATTTGTACATCGATCGATCTGAGGGGAGACCCTGATGAATTACAACTGGGACTGGGGCGTGTTCTTCAAGTCCACCGGCGTGGGCAGCGAGATCTATCTCGACTGGTACGTGGCCGGCCTGGGCTGGACCATAGCCATCGCCGTCGTCGCCTGGATCATTGCCCTGCTGCTGGGCTCGATCCTGGGTGTGATGCGCACCGTGCCGAACCGGCTGGTGTCGGGCATCGCGACTTGCTACGTGGAACTCTTTCGTAATGTGCCGCTGCTGGTGCAGCTGTTCATCTGGTACTTCCTGGTGCCGGACCTGCTGCCCGCCGACATGCAGGAGTGGTACAAGCAGGACCTCAACCCGACCACCTCGGCCTACCTGAGTGTCGTCGTCTGCCTGGGCCTGTTCACTGCCGCACGGGTTTGCGAGCAGGTGCGCACCGGCATCCAGGCGCTGCCCCGCGGCCAGGAAGCCGCCGCCCGCGCCATGGGTTTCAAGCTGCCGCAGATCTACTGGAACGTGCTGCTGCCCCAGGCCTACCGGATCATCATTCCGCCGCTTACCTCGGAATTCCTCAACGTCTTCAAGAACTCCTCCGTGGCCTCGCTGATCGGCCTGATGGAGCTGCTCGCGCAGACCAAGCAGACCGCCGAATTCTCGGCCAACCTGTTTGAAGCCTTTACCCTGGCGACCCTGATCTACTTCACCCTGAACATGAGCCTGATGCTGCTGATGCGCATGGTCGAGAAGAAAGTCGCGGTGCCCGGCCTGATCTCCGTGGGGGGTAAATAATGGAATTCGACTTCACAGGCATCATCCCGGCCATTCCCGGTTTGTGGAACGGCATGGTGATGACCCTCAAGCTGATGGCCCTGGGCGTCGTCGGCGGGATCATCCTGGGGACGATCCTGGCGCTGATGCGCCTGTCCCACAACAAGCTGGTCTCCAACATCGCCGGCGCCTACGTCAACTATTTCCGCTCGATCCCGTTGCTGCTGGTCATCACCTGGTTCTACCTGGCGGTGCCGTTCGTGCTGCGCTGGATCACTGGCGAAGACACGCCGATCGGCGCGTTCGGCTCTTGCGTCGTGGCGTTCATGATGTTCGAGGCGGCGTACTTCTGCGAAATCGTCCGGGCCGGCGTGCAGTCGATCCCCAAGGGTCAGATGGGCGCGGCACAAGCACTGGGCATGAATTATGGCCAGGTCATGCGCCTGATCATCCTGCCTCAGGCGTTTCGCAAGATGACCCCGCTGTTGCTGCAACAGAGCATCATCCTGTTTCAGGACACCTCGCTGGTTTACACCGTCGGCCTGGTGGACTTCCTCAATGCTTCGCGGGCCAATGGCGACATCATCGGCCGCTCCAATGAGTTCCTGATCATCGCAGGTCTCGTGTACTTCACAATCAGCTTTGCCGCCTCGCTGCTGGTCAAGCGTCTGCAAAAAAGGTTCGCCGTATGATCTCTATCAAGAACATCAACAAGTGGTATGGGGACTTCCAGGTACTGACCAATTGCAGCACCGAGGTCAGCAAGGGTGAGGTTGTGGTGGTGTGCGGGCCGTCGGGTTCGGGCAAGTCCACGCTGATCAAGTGCGTCAACGCCCTGGAGCCGTTCCAGAAAGGCGACATCGTCGTTGATGGCACCTCCATTGCCGACCCGAAGACCAACCTGCCGAAACTGCGTTCGCGGGTGGGCATGGTGTTCCAGCACTTCGAATTGTTCCCGCACCTGACCATCACCGAAAACCTGACCATCGCGCAGATCAAGGTGCTCGGCCGCAGCAAGGAAGAAGCGACCAAAAAAGGCCTGCAATTGCTTGAGCGCGTCGGCCTTTCCGCCCACGCCCACAAGCACCCGGGCCAGCTCTCCGGCGGCCAGCAACAGCGCGTCGCGATTGCCCGTGCGCTGGCGATGGACCCGGTGGTGATGCTGTTCGACGAACCGACCTCGGCCCTCGACCCGGAAATGGTCAACGAAGTACTCGACGTGATGGTGCAACTGGCCCACGAAGGCATGACCATGATGTGCGTGACCCACGAAATGGGCTTCGCCCGCAAAGTGGCGAACCGGGTGATCTTCATGGACCAGGGCCAGATCATCGAGGATTGCCCGAAGGAAGAGTTCTTCGGCGACATCAGCGCCCGCTCCGAACGCGCGCAGCATTTCCTTGAGAAAATTCTGCAGCACTAAAAAGAACATTTGCTGAAGCTCCCACGATCCCTGTGGGAGCGAGCCTGCTCGCGAATGAGGCCATGACAGTCAACCTCATGCTGAATGTCAATCCGCATTCGCGAGCAGGCTCGCTCCCACAAGGGACTGCGGTGATCTTTGAGTAAGTGATGTGGTTGACCCAAGGCTTCTGTGATGAAATGCGACCCCACCCTCTATCGCGCCGCGCCGCCATCACTCGCCGTGAAACCCCGCCTGATCCGCCACCTGTTCCTGCCGCCACTGGTCATTGCCCTGATGATCGGCCTGGGTTACCTCGGCTTCTGGATCAGCGAGCACTACGGCATCCGCGGCCTGGCCGAGAATGGCGAGCGCCAGCTGGAGCTGCATGCCCGTGCGGTGGAAAGCGAAATCAGCAAATACACCTACTTGCCCAGCCTGCTGGAGCTTGAATCCAGCGTCTCGAAACTGCTCGACGACCCGACACCCGAACACCGCAAGACCGTCAACGAATACCTCGAAGGTCTGAACCGGCGCAGCCGTAGCCGGGCCATCTATGTCATGGACACCACCGGCCGGGTGATGGCCACCAGCAACTGGCGCGACGTCGACAGTTACCTGGGCGAAGACCTGTCATTCCGCGCCTACTTCCAGAACGCCGTGCGCGGCCAGCCGGGGCGCTTCTATGGCATTGGCAGCACCAGCGGCGAACCCGGCTACTACCTCGCCCATGGGCTGGAAGAAAGGGGCAAGATCATCGGCGTGGCCGTGGTCAAGGTGCGTCTCGAAGCCATGGAGGAGCGCTGGCAGCGAGCACGCCTGGAAGCCTTCGTCAGCGATGAGAACGGCATCATCATCCTCTCCAGCGATCCGGCGCGACGGCTCAAGTCGGTACGGCCGCTGAGCGACGAAACCAAGGAACGCCTGGCCCGCAGCCTGCAATATTACTGGTTCCCGCTGAACGAACTGATCCCCCTGGCCCGCGAGCAACTGGCCGAAGGCATGGAGAAGCTGACCTTCCCGGCCAATACCGAAATCGCCGCCGACCAGCAGGCCACCAGCTACCTCTCGCAGACCCGGCCGTTGAGCGACACACCGTGGAATTTCACCTTGCTCACCCCGCTTGAAGACCTGCGCCGCCAAGCGATCAACCAGGGCATCCTGGTGGCCGTGGCGTTTGCCCTGGTGGCCTTCCTGCTGATCGCCTGGAACGAGCGGCGCAAGGTGATTGCCACCCGCCTCGCCGCCCGCGAAGCGTTGCAGGAAGCCAACAACCAGCTCGAACGTCGGATTACCGAACGCACCACCGACCTGCGGGCCAGCAACGAGCGGCTCAAAGGCCAGATCCGCGAACGCCGGCAAGCCGAAGAGACCCTGCGCCGCGCCCAGGACGAACTGGTTCAGGCCGGCAAGCTGGCGGCCATCGGCCAGATGTCCACCAGCATCGCCCATGAACTCAACCAGCCGCTGGCCGCGTTGCGCACGTTGTCCGGCAACACGGTGCGCTTCCTCGAGCGCGGCCAACTGGATATTGCCAGCGCCAACCTCAGGACCATCAACGACCTGATCGACCGCATGGGCCGGATCACCGCCAGCCTGCGTGCCTTTGCCCGGCGCGGTGACGACAAGGGCCGCGCCAGCCTGGGCAAGGCCGTCGAGGCCGCGCTGCAATTGCTCGGGGCGCGTCTGGAAAAACTTGGCGTCCAGACACAGACAGCTTTCGAAGACGTCCAGCTGCAAATCGACCAGACGCGCCTGGAGCAGATTCTGGTGAACCTGATTGGCAACGCCCTGGACGCGATGCAAGTCCAACCCGAGCCAAGACTGTCGCTGGCCGGCGAGATCAGCGATGGCAAATACCGCCTGCGGGTGCGCGATAACGGCCACGGCATCGATCCACAGGCACGCAAGCATCTGTTCGAACCTTTCTTCACCACCAAGCCCGGCGAACAAGGCCTGGGCCTCGGCCTGACGCTTTCGGCGAGCCTGTGCGCCGCAGCGGGCGGACATCTGGGTGTCGAGCACCCGGACGACGGTGGCACCACGTTTATCCTCAGTTTACCGTTGGTAAGCCTTTCACCTGCCGAGCCGCTATGAACAACGACCTGAGCGTTCTGATCGTCGAAGACGACCCCCATGTCCTGTTGGGTTGCCAGCAGGCCCTGACCCTGGAAGACATTCCCTGCGTGGGCGTGGGCAGCGCGGAGGAGGCCCTGGAACGGGTTGGCGATGATTTTGCCGGCATCGTCATCAGTGACATCCGACTGCCGGGCATCGATGGGCTGGAACTGTTGACCCGGCTCAAGGCCCGCGACCGCAGCCTGCCAGTGGTGTTGATCACCGGCCACGGCGACATCTCCATGGCCGTCGGCGCCATGCAGAAAGGCGCCTACGACTTCATGGAAAAACCGTTTTCTCCCGAACGCCTGGTGGACGTCGCCCGCCGCGCCCTGGAGCAACGCAGCCTGGCTCGGGAGGTTTCATCGCTGCGCAGGAAACTGGCCGAACGCGATTCGCTGGAAGGCCGGATCATTGGCCGCTCGCCGGCCATGCAGCATTTGCGCGCGCTGATCGCCAACGTCGCCGACACCTCGGCCAACGTATTGATCGAGGGCGAAACCGGCACCGGCAAGGAGCTGGTCGCCCGCTGCCTGCACGATTTCAGCCGGCGCCACGACAAACAGTTCGTCGCGCTGAACTGCGGGGGGCTCCCGGAGAATCTGTTCGAAAGCGAGATTTTCGGGCACGAGGCCAACGCCTTCACGGGTGCGGGTAAACGCCGGATCGGCAAGATCGAGCACGCCGATGGCGGCACGCTGTTTCTCGATGAAGTGGAAAGCATGCCCCTGCCCTTGCAGATCAAGCTGCTGCGGGTGTTGCAGGAACGCACCCTGGAGCGCCTGGGTTCGAACCAGAGCGTGGCCGTGGATTGTCGCGTGATCGCCGCCACCAAGTCCGACCTCGACGAAATGGGCCGGGCCGGGCAGTTCCGCAGCGACCTGTATTACCGCCTCAACGTGGTCACCCTGGAACTGCCGCCCCTGCGCGAACGGCGCGAGGACATCCTGCAACTGTTCGAGCATTTCCTCCAGCAATCGTCCCTGCGCTTCGACCGCACGGTGCCGGAGCTGGACAACCAGACCCTGTCGAACCTGATGAGCCATGACTGGCCAGGCAACGTACGTGAACTGCGCAACGTCGCCGAGCGTTATGCCCTGGGCCTGCCGGCTTTCAAGAAGTCCGGCGCCAGCGCGGGCAGCCAGGGCCTGGCTTTCGCCGAAGCAGTGGAAGCCTTCGAGCGCAACCTGCTGGTGGACGCCTTGCAACGCAGCGGCGGCAACCTGACCCAGGCCAGCCAGGAACTGGGCATGGCCAAGACCACGCTGTTCGACAAAGTCAAAAAATATGGCTTGAGCCACTGACCGGGGACGCAAACCTGTGGATCTGATTTTCAAGGCGGCGCTTGGCGCGGCCGTAGTGGTCATCCTGGCGATGCTCGCCAAGACCAGGAATTATTACATCGCCGGGCTGGTGCCGCTGTTTCCGACGTTCGCCCTGATCGCCCACTACATCGTCGGCAAGGGCCGCTCGGTGGACGACCTGAAGACCACCATCGTGTTCGGCATGTGGTCGATCATTCCGTACTTCGTCTATCTTGCGACGCTGTACGTGATGGTCAACCGCATGCGCCTCGAAGCCTCATTGGCCGTAGCAGCCGTCGCCTGGCTGATGGCGGCGACGCTGCTGGTCAGCGTCTGGGTGCGGCTTCACGGCTGATCCCCGCGATCAATAGCCGACGGTAAACCGCGTCCGTGAAAACTGCGGCTTTTCGACTTCATCGATCATCGCGATGGCGTAGTCGGCGAAGCTGATCCAACTGCGTCCGGCCTGGTCGAACAACAGGTGATCCTTGCCGACACGGAACTGCCCGGTGCGCTCGGTTTCGACGAACTCCGCCGAGGGCGAGAGGAAGGTCCAATCCAGGTCCTGTTCCTTGCGCAACACGTCGAGGAACAATGCACCGGCACTGGCTTCGGCCAGGTATTCCTCAGGGAAGCCCTCGCTGTCGATCACACGGCTGTCATCCGGCAGCAACAACGAACCGGCACCGCCCACCACCAGCAACCGCTTGACCCCGGCGGCCTTCACCGGTGCGATGACCTTATCGGCCGGCACGGTGGCAAAGTGCGCGGCGCTGATTACCACGTCATGGCCGGTGACTGCTGCGGTCAACGCCTCGCTGTCCAGTACGTCCAGTTGCTTGCTGACCACACCGGCCCGCTCGCCGATCTTGGTCGTATTGCGGGCAATGGCTGTCACGCTGTGACCGCGTCGCAGGGCCTCTTCCAACAGCTGGCTGCCGGCCCGGCCGGTGGCGCCGATGATTGCGATTTTGCTCATGGTCTTCTCCAGTGATTAGCGATATTGAAATACATGCTCTTGTGGCGAGGGAGCTTGCTCCCGCTCGGCTGCGAAGCAGTCGCAGAAATGGCTCATGCGGTGTGCCAGGTACAACTCATTTGCTGGTATGGGGGCTGCTGCGCAGCCCAGCGGGAGCAAGCTCCCTCGCCACGAAGGCGTCCGGAACAAAGGTGGGTGTTCACCACTTCATCTCGCCCTTCGCGACCTTGGCGCTGAGTTCCAGGGAGCTGTCCTCCCCCAGCTTGGGATAGCGTAGTTTCATCGCGGCGATCAGCGCGGCGGAATCCTCGGCCTTGACGGTCTCCTCGTCGAAGGCCTTGATGTAGTCGGCGGTGAAGCGCACCGGCGCCAGGGAGCGGGCACTTTCACCCAGGTAATGGCCGGGGATCACCGTGGCCGGTTGCAGTTTTTCAATGCCCGCCAGCGTCGCCAGCCAGTCCTTGTGGGATTGCGGCGTTTGGGTATCGGCCATCCAGACGTGAATGTTTTCCGCCACCACCGCGCCGCCAACCACTGCCTTGATCGAGGGGATCCAGACAAAGCTGCGGTCCGGTTGCGGGCCGTCGAGGCCGATGATCTGCAAGCGCTTGCCCTCCAGCGTCAGGCTGTCGCCCTGGAGTACCTGGGGCACGAGCGTCTTGGCCGGTGCATCGGCCTTCAGGATCGGCCCCCAGTATTTCAATTTGCCGTCGGCGGTGTGCTGGATGTGCTCGACGGTCGCTGCCGACGCGAGCACCTTGGCTTCAGGGAACGCTGCGGTCAGGGTTTCGAGGCCGAAATAGTAGTCCGGATCGCCGTGGCTGATGTAGATCGTGGTCAGCCGTTTGCCGCTGGCGCGGATTTTCTCCACGACCTGCTCGGCCTGGGTTTTGCCGAACTGGGCGTCCACCAGGATTGCCTCCTTGTCACCGCTGACCAGAACCGAAGTCACCGGAAAAATCGCCGCGGCGCCGGGGTTATAGACATCGAGCGTCAAGTCGGCCGCCCAGGCCTGGGCGGTGAAGGCCAATGCGGCGGTCGCCAGCAGCAGGCGTTTGATTGGGGTGAATCCGGTCATGTTGTGCTCCGTCGTCCAAGGGTCCGCAAGGGAATGGACAGAGCTTAGTTGCCTGACTCGTTACAAAAAATGCGATGCTGGGACATAGTTTGTTTCTAAAAGCGGGCAGATCATGGATCGTCTACAAGCAATGCGGGTGTTCGTAACCGTGGTGGACCTGGGCAGCCAATCGGCGGCGGCCGAGCATCTGGACCTGTCGCGTCCGGTGGTGTCGCGCTACCTGGCGGAACTTGAAGACTGGGTTGGCGCCCGGCTGATGCACCGCACCACACGCAAACTGAGCCTGACGGCCGCCGGCACAGAGATTCTGCCGCGCTGCCGACAGATGCTCGAACTGTCTGGCGACATTCAAGCCGCCGTGAGCACGCCGGAAGACGCGCCCCGGGGCATGCTGCGCATCACCGCCAGCCCGTCGTTCGGCCAGGCCCAGTTGGCGTCGGCCATGGCCGAGTTCGTCAAGCGCTACCCGGGCGTAAGCGTCGACCTGCAGATGCTCGATCGCACGGTGAATCTGGTGGACGAGCGCATCGACCTGGCGATCCGCATGAGCAACGATCTCGATCCCAACCTGATCGCCCGGCGCCTCACGGTGTGCCGCTCGGTGATCTGCGCCTCGCCCCGCTACCTGGGCGAGCAGCCGACACCGCAACGGGTGGAGGACTTGCGCCGGCACAACTGCTTGACCCATTCCTACGTCGGCAAGAGCTTGTGGCATTTCGAGCAGGACGGCGAACAGATCGCGGTGCCGGTGCAGGGCAACATCAGCGCCAACGAAGCCAGCACGCTGCTCCAGGCAACAATCGCCGGCGCCGGCGTGGCGATGCTGCCCAGCTACCAGGCCGGGCCTTATCTGCGCAGCGGTGAACTGGTGCGCCTGCTGGCCCACGCCGAACCACGGCTGATGAACATGTATGCGGTGTATGCATCGCGCAAGCACATGTCCTCGGCGCTGCGTTGCCTGGTGGATTTTCTGGTGCTGCAGTTTCCCGAGACGCCCGGGTGGGATGACGGGCTATAAGCCCTGTGGGGGCCTATGGGAGCGGGGGGGGGGGGGGG
>NZ_JBHFJB010000116.1:93060-94812 GCF_057334555.1 Pseudomonas sp. AGC41 | reverse complement strand
GTCAACATCAATGCTGGCTGACAAACTGCTTTCGCGAGCAGGCTCGCTCCCACAATGGAAATCGACGCATGACCGGGATTTCACCAAAACCCCGGCCCAAGGCATACTTGCCACCCTTCGTAACCCAGAACCCGAAACCGCCCCATGCGCATCCACGTCAGTTTCATCGACCGCGTCGGCATTACCCAGGAAGTCCTGGCCTTGCTTGGCGGGCGCAATTTGAACCTGGATGCGGTGGAGATGGTGCCGCCCAACGTCTACATCGATGCCCCGACCCTCAGCCCGCAGGTGCTCGACGAACTGCGCGAGGCATTGTTCAGCGTGCGCGGCGTGCAGGCGGTCACCGTGGTGGACATTCTCCCGGGGCAACGCCGGCACTTGCAGCTTGATGCCTTGCTCGCCGCCATGACCGACCCGGTGCTGGCCCTGGACAGCGCCGGCAAGGTGCTGCTCGCCAACCCCGCGCTGATCGCCTTGTACGGTCGGGAACCGGCCGGGGAAAGCGTAGCCGAGCTGTTCGGCGACGCGGCGCTGCTGGACGCCCTGTTGGAAAACGGTTTTCGCCTGCCGCTACGGGAAATCACCCTCAACGGCCAGACCTTGTTGCTGGACGCCACGCCCATCACCGATGCCGGGGCGCTGCTGACGCTTTATCAGCCAAACCGCATCGGCGAACGCCTGTCGGCGCTGCATCACGACCACGCCGAGGGTTTCGATGCGCTGCTGGGCGAATCCCCGGCGATCCGCACGCTCAAGGCCCGGGCCCAGCGCGTCGCGGCCCTGGATGCGCCGCTGCTGATCCAGGGCGAGACCGGTACCGGCAAGGAACTGGTGGCCCGTGCCTGCCATGCCATCAGCGCCCGCCACGGCGCGCCATTCCTGGCCCTGAACTGCGCCGCACTGCCGGAGAACCTCGCCGAAAGCGAACTGTTCGGCTATGCCCCCGGCGCCTTCACCGGCGCCCAGCGCGGCGGCAAGCCGGGGCTGATGGAACTGGCGAACCAGGGCACGGTGTTTCTCGATGAAATCGGCGAGATGTCGCCGTACCTGCAAGCCAAGCTGTTGCGTTTCCTCAATGACGGCAGCTTTCGCCGTGTGGGTGGCGATCGGGAGATCAAGGTCAATGTGCGAATCCTCAGCGCCACCCACCGCAACCTGGAGAAAATGGTCAGCGAAGGCTCGTTCCGCGAAGACTTGTTCTACCGCCTGAACGTGCTCAACGTCGAAGTCCCGCCGCTGCGCGAACGCGGCCAGGACATCCTGCTGCTGGCGCGTTATTTCATGCAGCAGGCCTGCGCGCAGATCCAGCGCCCGGTCTGCCGGCTGGCCCCCGGCACGTATCCGGCATTGCTGGGCAATCGCTGGCCGGGCAATGTGCGACAACTGCAGAACGTGATCTTCCGCGCCGCCGCCATCTGCGAGAGCAGCCTGGTGGACATCGGCGACCTCGACATCGCCGGCACCTCCGTGGCGCGCCAGGGCGACGTGGAAGTCGAAAGCCTGGAGCAAGCCGTCGAAGCGTTCGAGAAGCAATTGCTCGAATCGCTGTACGCCAACTACCCCTCCACCCGTCAACTCGCCAGCCGCTTGCAAACCTCTCATACGGCCATTGCCCATCGGCTGCGCAAGTACGGCATCACCAATAAGCCATAGGCCCACCACACCACATCCCCCCTGTGAACACATGTCCATGTGGGAGCGAGCCTGCTCGCGAAAGCAGTATGTCAGCCAGCATTGATGTGACTGATACAC
>NZ_JBHFJB010000116.1:60875-93040 GCF_057334555.1 Pseudomonas sp. AGC41 | reverse complement strand
GACTGATACACCGCGTTCGCGAGCAGGCTCGCTCCCACAAGGTCTGACGGGCACATCTAAAAACGACCTCCACTGTACTGAAAGCGCTACAGCGGAACGATATCGCTACATCCCACTTCAGCCTGCGCAGCGTAAGGCTCTGATCCCATAACGATTTTATCCGGCCCAGGCGCTGTAGCGATTTCGCTACAGCACGAAAGATTATCGCCGCACGACAATCCTGCAACTTATTGATAAATAGAGAATTTCTTATATTGGCCACGTTCTTGCTAAGGCTTTAACCATTCGGCCGGGCCAAGCCCCGCGCCTTTCTTCGCGTCCACCAGACGAAATCTGGCCCCAGGAGTTTCCATGAGCGAGTTGCGTTTTACTAAAGATCACGAATGGCTGCGCACCGAAGCAGACGGCAGCGTCACCGTAGGCATTACCGCCTTCGCGCAGAACGCATTGGGCGACGTGGTTTTTGTGCAACTGCCTGACTTGCAGTCCTACGCCAAGGGCGCCGAAGCCTCCACGGTTGAATCGGTGAAAGCCGCCAGCGGCGTGTACATGCCCCTGGACGGTGAAGTGCTTGAAGTGAACGACAAACTCGACGGCAGCCCGGAACTGGTCAACGAAGATCCGCTGGGCGACGGCTGGTTCTTCCGCTTTAAACCGACCGACGCCGACGCAGTGGCTAAGCTGTTGGATCAAGACGCCTACGATCGCCTGATCAAAGCCAACGCCGAAGCCTGAGGAGCCACGACATGACCGTTAATCTCGGCACCGCCAACGAATTCATTGCCCGCCACATCGGCCCGCGTGCAGACGACGAGCAAGCCATGCTCGAGCGCCTGGGTTTCGACTCCCTGGAAGCCCTGAGCGCCAGCGTCATTCCGGAAAGCATCAAGGGCACCAGCGTGCTGGACATGGGCGACGGCCAGAGCGAAGCCGACGCACTGGCCTCGATCAAGGCCATCGCCGGCAAGAACCAGCTATTCAAGACCTACATCGGCCAGGGTTACTACAACTGCCACACCCCGGCACCGATCCTGCGCAACCTGCTGGAGAACCCGGCCTGGTACACCGCTTACACCCCGTACCAGCCGGAAATTTCCCAGGGCCGTCTCGAAGCGCTGCTGAACTTCCAGACCCTGATCAGCGACCTCACCGGCCTGCCGATCGCCAACGCCTCGCTGCTCGACGAAGCGACCGCCGCCGCCGAAGCCATGACCTTCTGCAAACGCCTGAGCAAGAACAAGGGCAGCAATGCCTTCTTCGCTTCCCAGCATTGCCACCCGCAGACCCTCGACGTGCTACGCACCCGTGCCGAGCCCCTGGGTATCGACGTGGTGGTCGGTGATGAACGCGAACTGAGCGAGGTCAGCGGCTTTTTTGGCGCACTGTTGCAATACCCCGCCAGCAACGGCGACCTGTTCAACTATAGCGAGCTGACCGAACGCTTCCACGCCGCCAACGCCTTGGTGGCTGTCGCCGCCGACCTGCTGGCCCTGACCCTGCTGACGCCTCCGGGCGAATTCGGTGCGGACGTGGCCATCGGCAGCGCCCAACGCTTCGGTGTGCCGCTGGGTTTCGGCGGCCCGCACGCGGCGTATTTCTCCACCAAGGATGCGTTCAAGCGCGACATGCCGGGCCGTCTGGTCGGCGTATCCGTGGACCGTTTCGGCAAGCCGGCCCTGCGCCTGGCGATGCAGACCCGCGAGCAACACATCCGCCGCGAGAAAGCCACCAGCAACATCTGCACCGCCCAAGTGCTGCTGGCCAACATCGCCAGCATGTACGCTGTGTATCACGGCCCCAAAGGCCTGGTGCAGATTGCCAACCGCATCCACCACCTGACCGCGATCCTTGCCAAGGGCCTGGGCGCGCTGGGCCTGAGCGTCGAGCAAGAGCGCTTTTTCGACACCCTGACCCTGCACACCGGCGCGCAAACCGCCGTGCTGCACGACAAGGCCCACGCCCAGCGCATCAACCTGCGCGTGGTGGATGCAGAACGCCTGGGCCTGTCCCTGGACGAGACCACCAGCCAGGCTGACATCGAGGCGTTGTGGAGCCTGTTGGCCGACGGCAAGGCCCTGCCGGACTTCGCCACCCTCGCCGCGAGCGTGCAAAGCCGCATCCCGGCCGAGTTGGTGCGCCAGTCGGCGATCCTCAGCCACCCGGTGTTCAACCGCTACCATTCGGAAACCGAGCTGATGCGCTACCTGCGCAAGCTCGCCGACAAGGACCTGGCCCTGGATCGCACCATGATCCCGCTGGGTTCCTGCACCATGAAACTCAACGCTGCCAGCGAAATGATCCCGGTGACCTGGGCCGAGTTCGGCGCCCTGCACCCGTTCGCCCCGGCCGAGCAGAGCGCCGGCTACCAGCAATTGACCGACGAGCTGGAAGCGATGCTCTGCGCCGCCACCGGCTATGACGCGGTGTCGCTGCAACCCAACGCCGGCTCCCAGGGTGAATACGCCGGCCTGCTGGCAATCCGCGCCTACCATCAGAGCCGTGGCGAAGACCGTCGCGACATCTGCCTGATCCCGTCCTCCGCCCACGGCACCAACCCGGCCACCGCCAATATGGCCGGCATGCGCGTGGTCGTGACCGCGTGCGATGCCCGTGGCAACGTCGACATCGAAGACCTGCGCGCCAAGGCCATCGAGCACCGCGAACACCTCGCCGCGCTGATGATCACCTACCCGTCCACCCACGGTGTGTTCGAGGAAGGCATCCGCGAAATCTGCGGCATCATTCATGACAACGGCGGCCAGGTGTACATCGACGGCGCCAACATGAACGCCATGGTCGGCCTCTGCGCCCCAGGCAAGTTCGGCGGCGACGTGTCGCACCTGAACCTGCACAAGACCTTCTGCATCCCTCACGGTGGTGGCGGCCCGGGCGTCGGCCCGATCGGCGTCAAGTCGCACCTGGCGCCGTTCCTGCCCGGTCACGCGAACATGGAGCGCAAGGAAGGTGCGGTGTGCGCGGCGCCGTTCGGCAGTGCGAGCATTTTGCCGATCACCTGGATGTACATCCGCATGATGGGCGGCGCCGGCCTCAAGCGCGCCTCGCAGCTGGCGATTCTCAACGCCAACTACATCGCCCGTCGCCTGGAAGAGCACTACCCGGTGCTCTACTCCGGCAGCAACGGCCTGGTGGCCCACGAATGTATCCTCGATTTGCGTCCACTCAAGGACAGCAGCGGCATCAGCGTCGATGACGTCGCCAAGCGCCTGATCGACTTCGGCTTCCACGCACCGACCATGTCGTTCCCGGTGGC
This sequence comes from Pseudomonas sp. AGC41, assembly GCF_057334555.1. Classification (NCBI taxonomy): domain Bacteria; kingdom Pseudomonadati; phylum Pseudomonadota; class Gammaproteobacteria; order Pseudomonadales; family Pseudomonadaceae; genus Pseudomonas; species Pseudomonas sp. AGC41. Next base: position 89,769 of record NZ_JBHFJB010000116.1, on the reverse strand, counting down.
CGGCACGTTGATGATCGAGCCGACCGAAAGCGAGTCGAAGGAAGAACTGGACCGCTTCTGCGACGCCATGATCTGCATTCGTGAAGAAATCCGCGCGGTGGAGAACGGCAGCCTCGACAAGGACGACAACCCGCTGAAAAACGCCCCGCACACCGCGGCGGAACTCGTCGGCGACTGGACTCACCCCTACAGCCGCGAACAGGCCGTGTACCCGGTGGCGTCGTTGATCGAAGGCAAGTACTGGCCGCCCGTGGGCCGGGTCGACAACGTGTTCGGCGACCGCAACCTGGTCTGCGCCTGCCCGTCGATCGAAAGCTACGCATAAAAGCAGCTACGAGTTTCAAGCTTCAAGCTACAAGTTAAAAGCCGAACGGCTCTTCTTGCAGCTTGGAGCCTGCAACTTGCAGCTGCTCCCCCAGGAGCTCCCCATGTCATTAAGCGTGTTCGACCTGTTCAAGATCGGCATCGGCCCTTCCAGCTCCCACACGGTTGGCCCGATGCGTGCCGCGGCCCGGTTCGTCGAGGGCCTGCGCCGCGATGACTTGCTCAAGACCACTGCCAGCGTCAAAGTCGAGCTGTATGGTTCGCTCGGTGCCACCGGCAAGGGCCATGGCAGTGACAAGGCCGTGCTGTTGGGCCTGGAAGGCGAGCACCCGGATACCGTGGACACCGAAACGGTATCCGCCCGGCTCCAGGAGATTCGCAGCAGCGGTCGCCTGAACCTGCTCGGCGAACACCCCATCGAATTCAATGAAAAGCTGCACCTGGCGATGATTCGCAAACCATTGGCCTTCCACCCCAACGGCATGATCTTCCGCGCCTTCGACGCTGCCGGGCTGCAAGTGCGCAGCCGCGAGTATTACTCGGTGGGCGGCGGTTTTGTGGTCGACGAAGGCGCCGCCGGTGCCGACCGCATCGTCGAGGACGCAACACCGCTGACCTTCCCGTTCAAGAGCGCTAAAGACCTGCTCGCCCATTGCAGCACTTATGGTCTGTCCATCAGCCAGGTGATGCTGACCAACGAAAGTGCCTGGCGCCCCGAAGCCGAAACCCGCGCCGGCCTGCTGAAGATCTGGCAGGTCATGCAGGATTGCGTGGCTGCCGGCTGCCGCAATGAAGGGATCCTGCCGGGCGGGCTGAAGGTCAAGCGACGGGCCGCCGCGCTGCATCGCCAGCTGTGCAAGAACCCCGAAGCGGCATTGCGTGACCCGCTGTCCGTGCTGGACTGGGTCAACCTGTATGCGTTGGCCGTCAACGAAGAAAACGCCTACGGCGGTCGCGTTGTCACCGCGCCTACCAACGGCGCGGCAGGCATCATTCCGGCCGTACTGCATTACTACATGCGCTTCATTCCCGGGGCCAACGAGGATGGCGTGGTGCGGTTCCTGCTGACAGCCGCCGCCATCGGCATCCTCTACAAGGAAAACGCTTCCATCTCCGGCGCCGAAGTCGGCTGCCAGGGCGAAGTCGGCGTGGCCTGTTCCATGGCAGCCGGCGCGCTGTGCGAAGTGTTGGGCGGTACCGTGCAACAAGTGGAGAACGCCGCCGAAATCGGCATGGAACACAACCTCGGCCTGACCTGCGACCCCATTGGCGGCCTCGTCCAGGTGCCCTGCATCGAACGCAACGCCATGGGCTCGGTGAAAGCCATCAATGCGGTGCGCATGGCCATGCGCGGCGACGGGCATCACTTCGTCTCCCTCGACAAAGTCATCCGCACCATGCGCCAGACCGGCGCCGACATGAAAAGCAAATACAAGGAGACCGCCCGCGGCGGTCTGGCGGTCAACATCATCGAATGCTGATACGCGCCACTTTCATTTTCCAGGAGCTGATATGTCCACCGAACAATTGTTTAAAACCCCGCTGCACGCGCTGCACCTTGAGCTGGCCGCGCGCATGGTGCCATTTGCCGGCTACGACATGCCCGTGCAATACCCGCTGGGCGTCATGAAAGAACATCAGCACACCCGTGATCAGGCCGGGCTGTTCGATGTGTCCCACATGGGCCAGATCCGCCTGACCGGCGCCGACGCCGCCAAAGCCTTGGAAACCCTGGTGCCGGTGGACATCATCGATCTGCCGGTGGGCATGCAGCGCTACGCCATGTTCACCAACGATAACGGCGGCATCCTTGACGACCTGATGGTCGCCAACCTGGGCAATGACGAACTGATCCTGGTGGTCAACGCCGCCTGCAAGCATCACGACCTGGCCCACCTGCAAGGGAAAATCGGCGACCGGTGCAGCATCGAACCGCTGTTCGAAGCCCGCGCCCTGCTCGCCCTGCAAGGCCCGGCCGCGGTCACCGTACTCGCGCGCCTGGCGCCGGACGTGGCGAAGATGACCTTCATGCAGTTCCAGCGCGTCACGCTGCTGGGCGTGGATTGTTTTGTCAGCCGTTCGGGCTACACCGGTGAAGACGGTTTCGAAATCTCGGTACCTGCCGCCGACGCGGAAAAGCTCGCCCGCGCCCTGCTGGCCGAGCCAGAGGTGGCCGCCATCGGTCTTGGCGCACGAGACTCCCTGCGCCTGGAAGCCGGCCTGTGCCTTTACGGCCACGACATGAACACCGCGACCACACCCATTGAAGCCAGCCTGCTGTGGGCGATCTCCAAGGTCCGCCGCGCCGATGGCGCTCGTGCCGGGGGTTTCCCGGGGGCTGAAACCATCTTTGCCCAGCAACAGAACGGCGTAAGCCGCAAACGCGTCGGCCTGCTGCCCCAGGAACGCACACCAGTGCGCGAAGGCGCGGAGATCGTCAACGAAGCCGGCGAGAGCATCGGCACTGTATGCAGCGGCGGTTTTGGCCCGACGCTGGGCGGTCCGTTGGCGATGGGCTATCTGGACAGCGCCTACGTGGCATTGGATACACCGGTCTGGGCCATTGTGCGTGGGAAAAAGGTACCCCTGCTTGTAAGCAAAATGCCATTCGTTGCACCGCGCTACTACCGTGGTTGATTGGCTGTTTCTATAAGTAACGCGGTTGCGTTAAACGTGCACTAATGTGTAACGCAACCGCCATAAAAAGGTGCATGTTTGATATTCAGCGGGCTTATAACGTCGCGGAACTATTGGACTAGCCTTTCGAATAAGCCCTCCCCAGCAAAACATCTAAATCGCCAGCAAGCTGAGCAAATCCGGGCCCTTGAGGGGGGTTGTTTTTTCATTGGAAGTTGGCGTAGAGTTTCGTCACTGTGTTTGCATGGGTCGCTTGGATCGTGACCTGGGCAGTAGCCTACGAAGTTAGCTACATCCCGTTCGACGTCATCTTACTTTCCTGCAACCCAGCCCCAGTACTCTTTCGCGTTGAAAGAGGCTGTCATTAATTTAGCGTCAAGGAAATAAGAAAATGGCTGAACGTCAGAGCGGTACCGTCAAGTGGTTCAACGACGAAAAAGGTTTTGGTTTCATCACCCCTGAAAGCGGTCCGGACCTGTTCGTGCACTTCCGCGCCATCCAGGGCAACGGCTTCAAGAGCCTGAAAGAAGGCCAGAAAGTCACTTTCGTCGCGGTGCAGGGCCAGAAAGGCATGCAGGCTGACGAGGTTCAAGCCGAGGCCTGAGGCTTTCGCAAACTAAAAAGCCCCTGATTGATATCAGGGGCTTTTTTATGGGCGCAAATCCGTAAAATGGCTTCTTTTTTCAGCCGAGGCCGTCATGCCGAAACACCTGCTCACTCCCCGAGGCGATTTCCCCCCCGTCGGCCTGGGCCGTCGCCTGGCAGCGATGTTTTATGACTTCCTGCTGTGCACGGCGCTGCTGATCGTGACCGGTGGCGTCTACAAGATGATCCAGATGGCGATCATCGGCGAAGAAAAGATGCGCGCCCTCACCGACGCCGGAGCACTGGACGGTGACCCGCTGCTGTCCACCGTATTGCTTTTTGTGCTGTTCGGTTTCTTCGCCAAGTTCTGGACCCACAACGGCCAGACCCTGGGCATGCAGGTCTGGTGTATTCGCGTACAGAACGCCGACGGCACGGCCATCAGCCTGTGGCAGGCGCTGTTAAGGTTCGTGGTGTCGATTGCGTCGTTGCTGCTGCTGGGGCTGGGCTTTATCTGGGCGCTGTTCGACAAGCGCAAGCGCGGCTGGCATGACATCTACTCGGATACGCAGCTGGTGCGGATTCCAAAAAGCAAAAAATAAGCTACAAGCTACAAGCTACAAGCTACAAGCTACAAGCTACAAGCTACAAGCTAAGCGATTGTGACCTTAGCTTGCAGCCTACGGCTCGCAGCTCGAAGCTGCCTTTAAGCATTCCCCGCCAATTTCATCCGCGCCGCCTGGGTGAAATCCAGCATGCGCTTGAGCGGGCGGATCGCCTGGGGGATCAAGGCCGGGTCGACGAATATCTCGTTGCTGCCGTCCTTCAACGCCTGGAGCGTGCGTTCCAGGGTGTTCATCGCCATCCACGGGCAATGCGCGCAACTGCGGCACGCCGCGCCGTTGCCGGCCGTAGGGGCCTCGATGAAAACTTTGTCGGGGCACAGCTGCTGCATCTTGTAGAAGATGCCGCGGTCGGTGGCGACGATCAGCGTCTTGTTCGGCAAGCTCTGCGCCGCAGCGATCAACTGACTGGTGGAGCCCACGGCATCCGCCAGCTCGATCACCGAGGTCGGCGACTCCGGGTGCACCAGGATCGCGGCGTCCGGGTACAGCGCCTTCATGTCTTCCAGTTGCTTGGACTTGAACTCCTCGTGGACGATGCAGGCACCGTCCCAGAGCAGCATGTCGGCGCCGGTCTTGCGCTGGATGTAGGTGCCCAGGTGCTTGTCCGGACCCCAGATGATCGTCTCGCCGTTGTCCATCAGGCTCTCGACGATCTCCAGTGCGCAGCTGGACGTCACGACCCAGTCGGCCCGGGCCTTGACCGCCGCCGAAGTGTTGGCGTAGACCACTACGGTGCGCTCCGGATGCTGGTCGCAGAACGCCGAGAACTCATCCACCGGGCAGCCCAGGTCCAGCGAGCAGGTGGCTTCCAGGGTCGGCATCAGCACGCGTTTTTCCGGGTTGAGGATCTTCGCGGTCTCGCCCATGAACTTGACCCCGGCCACCACCACGGTCTTGGCCGGATGGGCGTTGCCGAAGCGGGCCATTTCCAGGGAGTCGGAAACACAGCCGCCGGTCTCCTCGGCCAGGGCCTGGATGATCGGGTCACAATAGAAATGCGCAACCAGCACCGCGTCCTGAGCCTTGAGCTCGGCGGCGATGGCGGCGCGGTACCAGGCTTCTTGCTCGGCCGTCAGCGGCTTGGGCTGCTTGGCATCGAGGTGGGCCTGGACCAGAAGGCGTTCGGAAATCTGCGTCATGTTCGCAAGACCTATGGGCGCGTTTTGCGCGAAAGTCGAGTATACACCCGGCTCCGGACCACTCGGGTACCGCCGGGAAAGTGGGTATCAATCAGGCACGGGACAGCGTGAAGCCGGCAAGGCTACAGAATATCCCGCGGTTGCAAAAGATCATTCTGACCTGTGCCCGGCTACGGGAACGCACCGGTTCTGCTGTGGTGCCAAGCTGACTGAAATGTAATCACCCGCCGCGTCCGGCTGTGTCATCTTCTTTTCAACCCGCACAGGGGCCTGCTCTTGTGCCAGCTTTGAATCGAGCGATGGATTTTCAAACGTCATGCAATCGAAAACTTCCCGACGAACCTTCGTCAAAGGCCTGACTGCCGGCGGTATCCTCGGTGGCCTGGGCTTGTGGCGCTCGCCCGTCTGGGCGCTTACCAGCCCGGGCCAGCCCAACGTACTGAGCGGCACCGAGTTCGACTTGTTCATCGGCGAAAGCCCAGTCAATTTCACCGGTAACCCGCGCACCGCCCAGACCATCAACGGCGGCATTCCCGGCCCGTTGCTGCGCTGGCGTGAAGGCGACACCGTGACCCTGCGGGTACGCAATCGCTTGGAGGACACCACCTCCATCCACTGGCACGGCATCCTGCTGCCGGCCAACATGGACGGCGTTCCGGGGCTGAGTTTCAAAGGCATCGAGCCCGGCGGCATGTACGTGTATCAGTTCAAGGTCCGGCAGAACGGCACCTACTGGTACCACAGCCATTCCGGCTTCCAGGAGCAATCCGGGGTCTATGGCCCGCTGGTCATAGACGCCAGGGAACCCGAGCCCTTCCAGTACGAGCGGGACTACGTGGTCATGCTCACCGACTGGACCGATGAAAACCCCAGCGACATCATCCGCAAGCTGAAGAAACAGTCGGACTACTACAACTACAACAAACGCACGGTCGGCGACTTCATCGATGACGTGGGCAAGAACGGCTGGGCCGCCACGATGGCCGATCGCAAGATGTGGGCTGAGATGAAGATGAACCCCTCCGACCTTGCCGACGTCAGTGGCGCCACCTACACCTATCTCATGAACGGCCAAGCGCCGGACATGAACTGGACCGGCCTGTTCAAGCCGGGGGAACGCATCCGCTTGCGTTTCATCAATGGCTCGTCGATGACCTATTTCGATGTGCGCATCCCCGGCCTGAAAATGACCGTCGTGGCGTCTGATGGCCAGTACGTCAAACCGGTGAGTGTCGATGAGTTCCGAATCGCCGTGGCGGAAACCTACGACGTCATCATCGAGCCGACGAACGAAGCCTACACCCTGTTCGCCCAGTCCATGGACCGCACCGGCTACGCCCGCGGCACCCTCGCGACCCGGACCGGGTTGACGGCGCCCGTGCCGCCCCTGGACCCTCGGCCACTGGTGGCGATGGACGATATGGGCATGGCCGGCATGGACCACGGATCGATGCAGGGCATGGACCATAGCCAGATGCAGGGCATGGATGACATGAGCGGCATGGACCACAGCACCATGCCAGGTATGGGCGGGATGCAAACTCATCCCGAAACGGAGAACGACAACCCGTTGGTGGACATGCAGGCCATGAGCGTCAAGCCCAGGCTCGACGACCCAGGCATAGGCCTGCGCAACAATGGCCGCAAAGTGCTGACCTACGCGGACCTGCGCAGCACCTTTGCCGACCCCGACGGCCGCGAGCCGGGCCGCACGCTCGAGCTGCACCTGACCGGGCATATGGAGAAATTCGTCTGGTCGTTCAACGGCGTGAAATTCAGCGACGCCGCGCCGCTGCTGCTCAAGTACGGCGAGCGCCTGCGCATCGTGTTGATCAACGACACCATGATGACCCACCCCATCCACCTGCACGGCATGTGGAGCGACCTGGAAGACGAAAACGGCCAGTTCATGGTGCGCAAGCACACCATCGACATGCCGCCCGGTTCCAGGCGCAGCTATCGAGTGACCGCCGACGCGCTTGGCCGCTGGGCCTATCACTGCCACCTGCTGTTTCATATGGAAATGGGCATGTTCCGCCAAGTCCGGGTGCAGGAATGAGGAGTCGACCATGATCAAAACGTTGAAATCTCCTAGCCTGCCGATGGCCGCGCTTGCCCTCGGCTCCAGCCTGTCAGCCTGGGCTGCGAGCGACACAATGCAAGGCATGGATCACAGCCAGATGCCGGGGATGGACCACAGCCAGATGCAAGGCATCGACTCGATGCAGGGTATGGACTCCATGCAGGCCGCGCCCACCAGCAGTCGCACACCGATCCCTGAACTGACCGCCGCTGACCGCGCCGCCGTCTATGAAGACCATGGTGGCCATGCGGTGCATGACAGCGCCATCAACTCGTTTTTCCTGATCGACCAGTTGGAGTGGCAAGACGCGGATGACGGCAGCGCCCTCAGCTGGGATGCCTCCGGCTGGATCGGCGGCGACATCAACCGCTTGTGGCTGCGCTCCGAAGGCGAGCGCTCCCATGGCAAGACCGAAGAAGCCGAACTCCAGGCCCTCTGGGGCCATGCCATCAGCCCTTGGTGGGATGTGGTGGCCGGCGTGCGTCAGGACTTCAAGCCAGGTGACTCACAAACCTGGGCCGCCTTCGGCGTGCAAGGCATGGCGCTGTACAACTTCGAAGCCGAAGCCACCGCCTTCATCGGTGAAGGTGGCCAGAGCGCGGCGCGCCTGGAGGGCGACTACGACATCCTGCTGACTAATCGGCTGATTCTGCAGCCCACCGCCGAAGCCAACTTCTACGGCAAGAACGACCCGGACCGGGGCGTCGGCTCGGGGTTGTCCGACACCGAAGTGGGGCTGCGGCTGCGCTACGAAATCCGCCGTGAGTTCGCCCCGTACGTTGGCGTGACCTGGAACCGCGTCTACGGCAACACCGCCGACTACGCCCGGGACGAAGGCGACGACCGCAGCGAGGCACGCCTGGTACTGGGTGTGCGCCTGTGGTTCTGAGGCATTGGCCCTGTTCCATCAAACACTGAAAAACAAGCTGTAGGAGTCTTTGCATGTCATTCATCAAAACCGCTGTCATGGCCGCCGCGCTGTCCACCGGCCTGTTGGCCAGTGGCTTGGCCCAGGCCCATCCGAAACTGCTGTCCTCCACCCCCGCCGAAGGCGCTGAAGGGGCTGCGCCGGCGAAGATCGAGCTGCATTTTTCCGAGAATCTTTTGACCAAATTTTCCGGCGCCAAGCTGATGATGACCGGGATGCCCGGCATGTCGGCGCACGCCCCCATGCCCATGCCGGCCAAGGTTTCCGGCAGCGATGATCCGAAAACCATGGTCATTACTCCCAACGCACCTCTCACCGCCGGCACCTATCAGGTGCAGTGGCGCGCGGTATCGTCAGACACGCACCCGATCACCGGCAACCTCACGTTCAAGGTGAAGTGAGTTGACGAGCGACTCGATCAACATCGCGCTGCGCTTTGCCCTGTATCTGGATCTGATGTTGCTGTTCGGCCTGGCTGCGTTTGGCCTGTATAGCCTGCGAGGTCAGGAGCGGGTGTCGGGTACGCAGTTGCCTTTCGCGCCACTGCTAGTGACCGCGGCAGCGCTTGGCGGGTTGCTCTCAATGGCGGCCATGGCGTGCATGGCCCGGGCCATGAGCGGCGTTTCGGCGTGGGCAGAACTGTGGCCGCACATTGAAATGATGGTGCTGGAGACCGATATCGGCTGGACCTGGATGCTGCGCATGGCGGCGCTGGTGCTGGCCGGTTGCGCCGTGACACTCAATCAGCGTTGGCCGACCGCCAGCCTCGGTCTGGTCACACTGTGCGGAGCCGTGGCGCTGGCGACATTGGCCTGGGCAGGCCACGGCGCCATGGACGAAGGCAGCCGCCGTAGCTGGCACTTCATCACCGACTTCCTGCACCTGTGGGCGGCCGGTGGCTGGGTCGGTGCCCTGGCTGCGTTTGCCCTGCTGCTGCGCCAGGCCGAACCGCAACTGGCGGTGCTGGCCCGGACATTGATCGGGTTTGAAACCGCCGGGGCGGTGATCGTGGTGGTTATCAGTGTGACGGGGGTGGTCAACTATTTGTTCATCGTTGGCCCAAGTATCGTCGGGGTGCTCGACAGCCTTTACGGTCAGTTGCTGGCGCTCAAACTTATTTTGTTCACTGCCATGCTGGTGTTCGCCGCGTGGAACCGATTTCACCTGAGCCCACTCCTGGAAAATGCCCGGCGAAGCGGCGAGCATGAGGTAGCGGTGAACGCCCTGCGGCGCAGCATGGTCCTGGAGCTCTCCGTGGCGGTGGTCATCCTTGGATTGGTGGCTTGGTTGGGGACGTTGAGCCCGGTGATGGAATAACCGGCACTCAATCCGTGGCGAGGGAGCTTGCTCCCGCTGGGGTGCGAAGCGCCCCCAAAACCTGAGCACTCGGTGCTTGATCGTTCCCACACTGGGCCTGTGGTGAACACAAGCCTCATGAACACCGCAGGAGCGTGGGAATGATCGATATCCTTAGGTCTGCTATCGCAGCCCAGCGGGAGCAAGCTCCCTCGCCACAAAGGGTGGGCGGCATTTGATTATTCGATAAGCCCTGCCAGTTTTCAGTTTGCCCATCGCAAGGTGCCCTGGCCTAAATGGGGCTTTATCCAGCCAAGGCCCTGTCATGGAAAACGTTCGAACCTCAAGCACCCATGCAGTCTGGCTGATGGTCAGCATCGTGCTGGTGGCGCTGAACCTGCGGCCCTCGATGGCCGCCGTCGGGCCCCTGTTATCGGCCATTCGCGGGGAGGTCCCGCTGAGCTTCAGCACCGCCTCGCTGTTGACCATGTTGCCGGTCATGGCGATGGGCCTGGCGATGTTCCTGGGCATGCGCATCGCCCTGCGCATCGGCGAGCACCGCACCATCGTGCTGTCGCTGTTGATCATCGGTATCGCCACCGCATCGCGCTTGTACCTGGACAGCGCCGCCGAGCTGATCGTCAGCGCGGTGTTGGCCGGGCTCGGCATCGCGTTGATCCAGGCGGTAATGCCGGCTCTGATCAAGTCGCGCTACGCCGACAACGTCTCGCTGTTCATGGGTTTGTATGTTACGTCGATCATGGGCGGGGCGGCACTTGCCGCATCGTTTTCGCCGTTTGTCCTGACGCAGACCGGCAGTTGGCGCATCGGCCTGGCGATCTGGGCACTGTTGGCGTTGCTCGCGCTGGGTTGCTGGTACGCCCAACGTGCAGCCGTGACCCCGTTACCCGGAGCGCCTGTCCGGCAGCAAGCGTCATTCTTCAGCAATTCCCGGGCTTGGCTGCTGGCGATTTTCTTCGGCCTGGGCACTGCCTCCTACACCTGCGTACTGGCCTGGCTGGCCCCGTACTATGTAGAGAAGGGCTGGAGCCAACAACACGCTGGCCTGCTGTTGGGGTTCCTCACGGCCATGGAAGTGTTGTCCGGCCTCGTCACTCCGGCGATTGCCAACCGCAGCCGGAATAAACGCTGGGTCCTCACCGGCCTGCTGGCCCTGATCATCAGCGGCTTCTGCGGCCTGATCCTCAGCCCGGAACGCTTCAGCCTGTTGTGGCCTTGCCTGTTGGGCCTGGGCATCGGCGGCCTGTTCCCAATGAGCTTGATCGTCTCCCTCGACCACTTGGACAACCCGCGACGAGCCGGTGGCCTGACCGCGTTCGTGCAAGGCGTTGGCTACCTGATCGCCGGGCTCTCGCCATTGATTGCCGGGATGATTCGCGATCAATTGGGCAGCTTCGAATGGGCCTGGTGGTCACTCACGGCCGTCACGGCATTGATGCTCCTGATGGTCTGGCGTTTCAATCCCGAGCAATACGCCCGGCATATCAGTTAGACGGCGAAGGCGGGCCACTCGCGCCGGGGGGCTGCTGGCCCATGCCGTGCTCGGCGTGCTGTTGGCGATGCTGGATTTTGGCTGGCTGATGTTGAACCGCCTCAATACGTCGATGCCGTGCGAGGCGAAACCGGGCTCCAACACTCCAGTTCCCGCTCGAGGAAAGCCGCTACCGCCAACAACCGTTCCTCTTGCCAGTGGGGCCCGACAATCTGAACGCCGATGGGCATCCCGGTGGCCGGGTCGGCGCCGGCGCGGATCACCACAGCAGGTGAGCCGCTGAGGCTGAACGGGAACACGAAGGCATACCGATCGCGGTTCTCCAGGGACGCCCCATGGCGGAACGCGACATCCGGGTAGACCGGACAGATAAACAGATCATGCTGCTTGAAGAACTTCGCCAACTGATAGCGGAAGGTATCGATCATGATCCAGTCGCGCTTGACCTCATCCACGCTCAACTCCACGGCCTCGCTCAAGTCCAGCAATTGAGCGATCGCCGGAGTAAAGCTGCGCTTGCCCATGGAATCGAACAAACGCCGCCAGCCGCGGCCGGCGTCGGCACCCGTGATAAACACCCGCCACAGGACATCGCAGGCTTCGTCGAGCATCGGCGGCGCAACCTCGCTCATCTGCGCCACCACGGGGTTCAGGCACCGTTCTACCTGCTGCAACACCTGGCTCACCGCCGCGCTGACAGGGGTTCGGCTTGACGCCGAGAACAGCGCGATACGCAAGTTAGCCAGGGGCTCGCTGGTAGCGAATGGCACATCGACGGTGTCGGGATCATGGCCGTCGGCACCACTGATCAGCGGACCCAGCAGCGCCAGGTCATCGACATAGCGCCCCATCACGCCAAAGGCCGACGTCAGGTGAAACAGCCCGGAACGGTCATTGGGAAACTGGCCGGTCAGCGGTACCCGTCCCTGAGTCAGTTTCAAGCCGCAGATGCCATTGAAGTGCGCCGGAATCCGGACACTGCCACAGGCATCGGACGCCAACCCAGCGGGTGAGCAACCGGCGGCAATGGCGGCCGCCTCCCCACCACTGCTGCCCCCCGCCGAGCGGAGCGGATCGTGGGGGTTCAGGGTGCGCCCGTAGATCAGGTTCTCGGTCTCGAAGGCCATACACAGCTCCGGTACATTGCTGATGCCCAGGATGATCGCGCCGGCCTGCCGAAGTCGGGCAACAGCCGTCGCATCTTCCTGACTGACGGCCCCCATCAGCTCTCCCACGCCGCGGGACATCTTGAAGCCACGAACATGGAGGACGTCCTTGACGGTGATGGGAATGCCATGCAGCGGACCGTTGGCCTGGCCGATGCGTGCCATCTCGTCAGCCTTACGGGCCTGGTGCCGTAGATCCTCAACCGGCGCCAGTTGGATCAACGCGTTGATCTGCCGGTTACGCTCGGCGATGCGCTGCAAGTAGAACTCCAGTAACGTCACGCTGGTCAGCACTCCGCGGCGTAGCAGACCGGCCATTTCCCGCAAAGTCAGCGTGTCGGGGTTGAACATGCTCACGATGCCTCCTTGCTGCGCAGCCACTTGTTGGGCAACTGATACATATTGCGCACCACCAGTGAAAATGCCTTCACCGCCAGGGTCGGACGTCGGTCGATGGCTTCCAGAGCCTCTTCGATCATCGCCAGGATATGACGCAGCGCTTCGGGTTCGATATTCAGTGGCGGATAGAAGCGCAGCACCGGGCGTTCGGCCTTCTCATTCATCGAGTGCCCGGCATGCACGCCGCGCTTGCCCAGTTCCATGCTCATCAACGCTTCATAGACCGAGCCACGCAAGCGCAGACCCGTCATCAAGCCGACGCCCGGCACGTCCTCGACCATGTGCGGATAACGCAGGGCCAGCCGTTGCAAGCCGTGGCGCAACACGCCGCCATTGATCCGGGATAACTCGACCAGACCGTTTTGCTCGATGTAATCGATGGCCGCGAGCGCCGACGCGCACGCGACCGGATGCCCACCGTTGGTGCGCGTATCCGGCTCGATATCACCGAGGGGGTACTGGGTGGCGAGGCGTTGGCTGTACATGGCACAGGCAAACGAGGTGTAGCCGCCGGTCAAGCCCTTGGAGAGGATCATGATGTCGGGTACCACGTCATCGTATTGCACGGCGAACCATTTGCCGCACCGACCGAAACCGGTCTGGATTTCATCGGCCACCAACAGGGTGCCAGTGGCGTCGCACAGGGCGCGGATATTGGCCATATACCCCACCGGTGGTACCTGCAAATGAGCCCCGCCCAGAATCGGCTCGACGTACACCGCGCATACACCCTCGCCCACGGCTTTTTGCAACGCGGCGAAATCACCGTAGGGCACGCAGGTCACGTCAGGAGGGTCGATACCATAGCTGCCATGATTCTGCTGCTGACCCAGGATGCTCATCGCCGCCAGGGTCTTGCCGTGGTAGGAGCCGCTCATCACCACGACGCCACGGCGCTGGGGTTGGATCCGCAGCACATAGCGCAGGCTCTGCTCGACGGCCTCGGCACCCGAGACCATGAACTGCACGTCGCCCCAATCCCCTGGCACCAACTGGCACAGCCGCTCGGACAAAGTATCCTGCAGCGGATGGCGCCGGCCTTCCGGCGCCCAGGCCAGTTGATGCAATTGCGCCTGGACCCGCTCGCGCACCATTGGGTTGCGATGCCCGACGATAAATACCCCGTAGCTGCACGCGCAATCGATGAAGCGCTTGCCAGTGTGGTCAGTGACGTGGATGCCATCGGCCTGCTGCTCGACAGTGGTCTTGCCGAGACGATACAGCTTGGCCGCCGACGCGCTCCAATAGTGCTGGCAGTCGTCCAGCAGTTGTTCATGCAGCCTGAGTAAGGACATGACTTAGTGTCTCCTTGATGATGAGTGCGGCACGTTGGATCTGCTCCGGGCGCGCGGTGATCGGGCAGCGCAACATCACTTCGCGGCCACGGGGCGGGCTGATATAGACCCCGCGCCGGTAAAGCGCCTCGCACAGCACAGCCGGTTGCAGGTCATCGGCCAACGGCAAGCTGACCCAGGCCCCCATGGCCACAGCCCCGAATGACGCCAGGGCTTGCGCCAGGTACTCGCCGTTTTCCTGACAACGTCGTGACGAGTCATGGGCTTGCACGTAATCCAGCGCGGCCAGGGCCGCCACACAGGCCATTGGATTACCGGCGGTGGTGCTGCCGTGTTTGGCCGGGCTGCTGCGGCCGTAGACTTGCCAGGCCATGCGCTCGCTGCAGGTATAGGTGCCGATGGGAATTGCGCTGCCGCCCAGGGGGCCGCCGAGTACGACGATGTCCGGAATCGGACGATAACGCTGGAAGCCGAACAGCGACCCCAGGCTGCCGAGGCAGCTATGGGTATCGACCGCAATGACCGGCACCGATGCTTTTGCCGCGCGAGCATGTAATTGCTCCATCAACTCGACATCGAGTAGCTGTAACCGGCCGTTGGCATCGGCATGGGTGTTGCTGTGGCACACCGCGAAGCAATCGCGCCAGTCCACTGTGTCCAGATCCGCCAGGTGACGGATCGCCACCCGTTTGAACCCCAGGAATGCCTGGACAGCCAGATCACCCTGCGTGGCATTGAGGCAGCGCCCGTACGTCAGCGCGCCATAGTCGCCGCCCTGGATGAATATGATGGTGTTGCCCTTGGGCTTGAGCCCTTTGCACAACTTCAAGGCCCCCTCAAAAGCCTCGTCGCCGGAACTGCACACATAAGAGCTGGCCAGGGGTGCGGGCAATAACTCGGCCAGGCGTCGGCACAAGGCAATCAGCGGTTCGGACATCAGCACCCGATTGGACAGGCCCATGATCTGCGCCTGACGGTTGACCGCCTCGATCACAGGCGGGACCTGAAAACCAAATCCGCCGGTCAGGTCAATGATCTGCCGCCCCTCACCGTCGAGGTAGGTCTCGTACTGCCCGCCGATAATCTGTTTGTGGTTTTTCATGGGATCTCTCAGCGATAGCTCAAGGCGTTGAAAATGCGCCGACGCTCGTCGACGATGGTTTCCCGACCGTGCATGACCCGACGGTTATCGATCATCACCATGTCGTGGTCACGCCAGCCAACCGGCGCGGTGCAATGGGCGCAAACCGCGGCGATTTCAGTCAGGAATTCGGATGGAATTGGCTGCCCGGCCGCCGTATCGATGACCGGCGCCTCGTAGTTGAAGGAGGGCCCCAGCACGCTGTTGGCAAAGGCCGGACGCCCGCTGAAGGGGGACGTCAGTATCGCCGGCGTGGTGAAGGCGTAGTGGATCGAATCATCGGCTGGATTGAAGGAAATCAAGGTGTGCGGGTCGTCACCGATGACTTGCAACAAATCCTCGATGGAGGCGGCCGCCGGATCCGACAAAGTCGGCGAGTAATGACAGACCAATCGACGCCATTTTTCCCCCGCCACGGTGCGGCTGTAGCGGATCGGATTCTCTTCGAAGAACGTTCGACAGCCCCGGGAGAGTTTCTCCAGCACCCGTTCGCCATCACACAGGGTGGTTTGCGAACCCTTGCGCGGTGCCTCCTGGCAATAGAACCAGGTCATGTCCGGCCAGAACGGTGAGTTGCCATTCTCGCAATGCAGGCCGACCGCCTGGCGCCCGGCATCCACCAACTGCGCCGCGCCACCGACCATGGCCCGGGCTGGGTCAAGGCTCAACCGTGAACTGTTCTGCTTCACGTATGCACTGAAGTCCTCGGCGCCATGGATGCAGTTGCGAAACAACACGACGCCAAAATGCCCCAATAGCTCATACAACTCAGCCTTACCCAGGTTGGCGAAGTGGCGCGACTCAACGATGGAGATTCTCGGGTTCAAAAAGTGAAAGGCAGGTGTGTTCATGGGATGCATTCCTTTGCAGCGTGGAAAAAACTTTGGCTATATCAGCGCGTTTCGGCCGCCCTGTGACGGTGTAGAGTTGCTCGAGCAACGGATCGTCCTGGGTCAACAACCAGAGCCGATTCGGCTGCTCGATGTCGGAGAAGCGCCTTGCCGACCAGGCGAGGAGCTCCTCGCGCGCCGGTGTCGACTCGACGCACAGCAACGCCACCAGGCCGTGCTGATCGTCGTAAAAAACCGCTGCGTCGCTCACGCCGGGATATTTGCGATACTCCAGCTCAACCTGCTCGGGACTGACGTTGCGGCCGTTGGGCAGGCAGATCACGTTTTTCTTGCGCCCGAGCACATAGAGGTAGCCATCGGCATCCAGCTCGCCCAGGTCACCGGTGTCCATCCAGCCGTCGTCCGACATGGAACAGGCACTGGGATCCGTCCCCGAGTAGCCGCTGAACAGCGAGCTGCTCTTGACCTCGATGGTCTGATCGCTGCCGATGCGCACCTGGACATGGGGCAACGGCCTGCCAACACTGCCAAGACGTTGCTGTTCGAAGGTATTCACGCTGACCACCGAGGCGTTCTCCGAAAGCCCATAGCCCTGGTAAACCTCAATGCCTTGCTCAGCGAGACCGTGTAAAGCATCCACACTCACCGCCGCGCCGCCACAGGTGATATGCACGTCCGATTGCAGGTAACGCGCCAGTCGCTCGGCCCGTTCGCCGCCTGCGTTCAGCTGTTCCAGGAAACGATTGACCATGACCGGTGGCACCGTCAGGGCCGTTGGCTGAACCCGCAGGATCCAGTCGATCAGGCGCTGCGCCGACGCACCTGGCTCACCGAGCAACGCTTCGTACGGCGGCAGAAAATGCACAGTGCCACCCGCTAGCAGCGGCAAATAGGCGGCGGTGACTTGCTCAAGCAACAGGCTCAGCGGTACCAGGGACAGATAACGGCGATGCGCGTTGGCTGGCATGCCCTGGCGCAGCGAGGCCAGCACCGAACCGACCGCGTGATTGCTCAGGCGCACACCCTTCGGCCGGCTGGTGGTGCCCGAGGTGTGAATGATCTTGCAGACCCAGTCAGCCTCGCCGTCCGGTATCGGCAGCATAGGCTGTTCGATCACCGGGTCGCTGAGGCGGCGCAGACGACTGTCGGCAAAATTCAGCTTCCAGCGCTGCTCCAGCGTGCGCTGCCCCGCCGCGTCCACCAGGAATCCATCGCAACGTGACGCCAGGTGTTCGGCCTGGGATTGGCTGAACGCCAACGGCAGCGGCAGCGCGGTGATCCCGGCGAACAAGCAGGCCAGGTCGGCCACCAGCCAGTCGCTACTGTTGCGCGTTGCGATGCCCAACACCAGGTGCTCGCCGGAGGCCGGTTCAGGGAAACGACGCTGCAGTTCGGCCGCCAGGTTAACGGCCCGGTGCTCCAACTCGCCATAGGTCAGCGTCACGGGTCCTTCGCCTGAATCCAACCAGTCAACAGCACAGACGGCCTGGCGACTGCCCTGTAACGCCCGTTGTAGTTGAGAGATAAACCCGCCGCTCATCGCTGCGCCCTCGCCAGACCGTCACGGGGCAGTTGAGTGAATGAGGTATTGAGCGTCATGGCGGCGAAACGTGAACGTTGTGAGTCGACCCGGATGAACCCGGTGACGGGCGACTTGGCGTAATAGCTCCCCCAGTTTTTGCCACCGTCATCGGCCAGGCGCGCTGGGTCTGCGGTCAGCAGGGGCTCGAAATCGATCTGGCAGCTTTCCATCATTTGCCGGACGCGAGGTGTCACGGTGCACAACAGGTAATGCCCACCCATGCACCAGGCCAATAACGGAATCATATTGACCAGAATCATTCCAGCTGTCAGGTGATGAGAGACCAGATTGCCGATTTCGACAATGTTCGAGCGTTCGATCCTTTTCTCGAAACGCTGGGACAATATCGCATCGATGGGTTGTGTCAGATATTGCTCGGAAAACAATATTCGATGATCGGCAAAGGTAATACCGGCGCAAGCGAGAATACGATCCGCCGGATCCTGAGTCACCGCAAAGTACTGCGGATTGGGTTCAATCGAGGCCGAATAAGAACTGCGAAACTTTTGCCTTACAACTTCCGTCGCCTGCACCCATAACGGCATCTTAGTTTCCGCGACACGTATTTGCATATTCTCCTCCTCCGTCTTCTTGCACCATTTACATAAAGCGAGGCGAGCATATTTGGGAAAGCTCCTACGGACCATTTAAAAAATAAATTGCTTCCGCTAATATATGAATAGACGTTCCCGTCATAAAGGCTGGGAATCCTGGCCAACGGGATACGCCAAGAAGGATCTTATGCTCAATAGTAATTTGCTTAGAAAGCTGGATATGCAGGACTTGATGGTGTTTGTCGCGGTGTACGAGCAGAGTAGCGTTACCGAGGTCTCCGAGGCATTATGCGTCAGCCAGTCAACCGTAAGCTATTGCCTGAAGAAGCTGCGCACGAGCTTCGATGATGAACTTTTTGTTAATAACCGTAGCGGCATGTTGCCGACAAGCAAAGCTGCTGCCATGTACCCTCATCTAGTTACTATTCTTAAAACAATAAACACATGTCATTCTGGCATTCCGGCATTCGATCCGACCCAGAAAGAGATAACTTTCAATATCTGCGCACCGGAATACTTTGAATTGCTTATTCTACCTAAACTGGTCAAGCGCTTCGTCGGTAGCCGCTTCCCGCTCATCATTAATGTCACAAAATTTAACAGGGACATTCCAACCGACGAGTTGATGGACGGTCGTTGCGACCTGGTTATTTGTTTCGGCCCGAACTTTCATCGAGGCGTCAAGGGATTGCGTTCGCAAGTATTACTGGAAGATGAACTTGTTTGTGTCGTCGATAAGCACGTCGCACTGTCCGAAGAGGCGTTCGGCCTGGAAACATTTGCCGCCGGCCAGCATGTCTTTCCGACCCCCTGGACATCCGACACCAACATGATTGATGGATGGCTCGCCCGGCAAGGCTATAGCCGAAAGATTGTCGCTCGCGCCAACAGCTACGTCGCGGCATTGAACATGATCACCGGCACCGACTTCATCCTGACGTTACCTCGACGCATTCAGGCGCTGACCTGTGACGAGAACGCGTTCAGCCACCGCCGACCGCCGGCTTGCTTACCGAACTTCACACTGGACATGATGTGGAGCGAAAAACCGAGCCAAGACAGCGCCAATAGCTGGTTTCGCGAACAGATCATCAAGGTCTGTGCCGATGAGGGCCTGCTTTAATCCGCCGAGGACCGCTCGAGTGGTCGAGCGGTTCGGGTTATGACTTTTCACCAGGCAAAAAAAAATCCGGAAATCCTCACTTTCGTGGGCCTTCCAGACTTTTAAAATTACAGAAAATGGTGGGTCGTGTGGGATTCGAACCTACGACCAATTGGTTAAAAGCCAACTGCTCTACCAACTGAGCTAACGACCCTCTGTGTGGTGGCGCGTATAATACTGATTTCTAAGGACTATTCAACACCTAATTTGAAATAAATCAAAAATAAGGGGTTGGATCGCTCACGCCGGCTGCCGCGAAGCCTTCGGCACGCAGCCTGCAGCTGTCGCACTTACCACAAGCACGCCCTTGATCATCGGCCTGATAGCACGAGACGGTAAGACCATAGTCCACACCCAGCTTCACCCCCGCCCTGACAATGTCAGCCTTGCTGAGGTTTTGCAGCGGCGCCTGGATACGGAAGCCTTGCCCCTCTACCCCGGCCTTGGTGGCCAGGTTGGCCATGCGCTCGAAGGCTTCGACGAACTCCGGGCGGCAATCCGGATAACCGGAATAATCTACGGCATTGACACCAATGAAGATGTCACGCGCCCCCAGTACTTCGGCCCAGCCCAATGCCAGGGACAGGAACACGGTGTTGCGCGCCGGCACGTAGGTCACCGGAATCCCCTCGCTCGGTGCTTCGGGCACGTCGATGGAACTGTCGGTCAACGCCGAACCGCCGATGCCGTTGAGGTTCAGGCCGATCACCTTGTGTTCGATCACACCGAGGTCGCGTGCCACTCGCTCGGCAGCATGCAGTTCGGCACGGTGGCGCTGGCCATAATCGAAGCTCATGGTGTAGCAGTTATAACCTTCGGCACGGGCCATCGCCACGACCGTTGCCGAGTCCAGGCCACCGGACAGCAGGATGACAGCACGTTTTTCAGAAGTGATTGATTGTTCAGCCATGTCAGCGCCCCGGCTCGTCGTTCCAAAGATATTTATGCAACTGCAATTGCAGGCGCACCGGCAAATTGTCCGACACCACCCAATCGGCCAGATCCCGAGCATTCAGGTCGTGGTGACTCGGCGAAAACAATACCTCGCCGGCGCGCTGGTCGAGTCCGTATTGGATCAGTTTGGACACGGCCCAGTCGTAATCTTCCCGCGAACAGATAACAAACTTGACCTGGTCATTGGCCGTCAACAGCGCCATGTTTTCGTAACGGTTGCGATGCGCCTCCTTCGAACCAGGGGTCTTGAGGTCCACAACGCGGCTGACGCGCGAATCGACGGCCGAGATATCCAAGGCGCCGCTGGTCTCCAGCGAGACCTCATAGCCGGCATCGCACAGTCGTTTGAGCAACGGGATGGCATTGGGTTGCGCCAACGGCTCACCGCCAGTGACGCAAACATAGCGCGGACGAAAACCCGCCACTTGTTCAACGAGGTCGTCGAGGGTTCGCAAAGTGCCGCCACTGAAGGCGTAGGCGCTGTCGCAGTATTGGCAACGCAACGGGCAGCCTGTGAGTCGCACAAAAACGGTGGGCAGCCCGGCCGTCCGCGTTTCACCCTGCAACGAGTAAAAAACTTCGGTAATTCTCAATGTGTCTTGCATAGTCGCCACGGGCGTAACAGCTAAACAGGCTGTCCGCCTCCGTCAGGCACTTCAAGCAACCCCGCCAACGCGTAGATCCCAGGAAGCGTGTTTCAGAAAAAGGGCGTGAATTCTAACGAAAAAACCCGCGGCAAGCGCGGGTTTCTTCAAACGGGTCATACAGCCTTACATGCGCTGCAGATCGCGCTGGGCCAACTGAGCAGCGGAGGTACCCGGATATTGGGCCACCACCTGCTGCAGAATGCCTTTCACCTTGTCGGTGTGACCGAGGCGGCGCTCGACATCAGCCAGCTTGTACAGCGAGTCCGGCACCTTGGCATGCTTGGGATACAGCTGCGAAACCTTGGCGAATGCCTGACCGGCGCCTTGCAAGTCGCCTTTGGCCAGGTTCACTTCGCCCAGCCAGTATTGGGCATTACCTGAATACTGGCTGTTGGGATATTTACGCAGGAAAGCACTAAAGGCCTGGCTGGCCTTGTCGAAATCCTTGGCTTTGATCAGGTCGAAGGCTGCATCGTAATAGAGCTTTTCCTTCGCCGGATCAGCCGGCTCGCCACCGGCGGCAGGTGCTGCTGGAGCACTCGCCCCGGCGCCTGCGGCTGCACCGGGGGCGTTCAAGTCGCCACCGGCTGGAGAATTCTCAGGAGTCGCGGCAGGTGCAACGCCGGTTCCTATGCGCCGATCAAGATCCTGGTATCGCTCCAGGTTTTCCTGCTTCATGCGCGACACTTCGTTTTGCAGAACTTCTATCGCGCCTTGCTGGCGTGACAGTTGATCCTGCATTTGCTGCAGTTGGTTGAACAGCTCGCCCTGTGCCGAGACAGGGGCCGAAACCCCTCCCCCGGCATAGGCGCCGTTCGTACCGTAACCTGCAGGCGGATAACTGCTCCCGCTATTGTTATAGCCGGCATCGTTATCGACCACAGGAACCGCAGCCCACGCCGCAAGCGGCGCGAGGCTGAGAGCCAGAACAGTTACAGCACGACGGCACGTTCGCATGACGAATTACTTACGCAGTTCGACGCGACGGTTTTGAGCCCAGGACTGCTCGTCGTTGCCGGTAGCAACTGGACGCTCTTCGCCGTAGGAAACCAGTTCCAGCTGAGCTGGGGAAACACCTTGCAGTACCAGGTAGCGCTGAACGGCTTTCGCACGACGCTCGCCCAGTGCCATGTTGTACTCACGAGTACCACGTTCGTCGGTGTTGCCTTCCAGAACAACGCGAGCGCCGTTAGCTTTCAGGTCTTTGGCGTGAACGTCCAGAGCGCGCATGGCTTCTGGCTTCAGGTCCGAGCTGTCGTATTCGAAGTAGAAGGTGGTGATTGCGCGCAGAGCAGCTTCTTCGCTCATGGAGCCGTCGACTGCACCAGTGTTAGCGCCGTAACCAGCGTTTGGATCAACAGCGCCTTCACCGGCGTTGTCGCCGCCTTTGGACGAGCAACCTACAGCTACAGCCATGGCCAGAGCCAGCGCAGCAAATTTACCAAACTTCAGCATTTCCATCGTGAAACTCCTAATGAACCCCAGTGTGTTAAGTAAAACGTATTGCGCCGCGTCAGTTCAGGTAAGGGGACCAGGACGGTTCTCTGACTTCGCCTTGAGCGGTAGGAAGCGGGAGCCTCACGCGTCCATTAATGGACACGAGCATCAAGACTCCCCGGCCCTGCTGGCGGGTGGCGTAGATTACCATGGTGCCGTTGGGCGCAACAGTAGGTGACTCGTCCAGAGTGCTATCAGTGAGGATTTTTACGCTACCGCGCTGCAAATCCTGGGCCGCCACCTTGAAATTGGTGAAACCGTCCTGGCGATGGATCATCACCAGGGTCTTTTCGTCCGCCGACAGTTTAGGGTTGGCGTTGTAGTTACCAACAAACGTCACGCGCTCGGCACCACCGCCACCGGCGCTGGTCTTGTAGATCTGCGGCTTGCCGCCACGGTCCGAGGTGAAGTAGATGGTCGAGCCATCCTTGCCCCAGAACGGTTCGGTGTTGATGCCCGGGCCGTTGGTCACCCGCGAGATCGAGCGTGAAGCCAGGTTCATCACGTAGATGTCCGGGTTACCGTCCTTGGACAGCACGAACGCCAGGCGCGTGCCGTCCGGCGACCAAGCAGGCGCGCCGTTCAGGCCTTCAAAGTTGGTGATCTGCTCGCGGCGACCGGTGTCGATGTGTTGGACGAAGATGCGCGGGCGCTTCTGTTCGAACGATACATAGGCGATGCGCTTGCCATCGGGAGCGAAACGCGGCGACAGGATCGGCTCACGCGATTGCAGCAGTGTGACTGCGCGGGCGCCGTCATAGTCGGAGCGCTGCAGGGTGTAGCGGGTATTTTTCTCGGAGAAGCGTTCGGCCGTCACGTAGAGCATGCGGGTCGAAAACGCGCCCTTGATGCCGGTGAGTTTCTCGAACGACTGGTCGGCAATGTAGTGGGACATGTCACGCAACTGGTCAACGCTGCCCGACACGCTGCCGGTCAGCACTTGCTGCTCGGTGGCGACGTTGAACAGGGCGTACTGTACCTGCAGGCGGCCGCCGGCCGGAACGATGCTGCCGACCATGATGTACTGGGCGCCAAGCGCCTTCCAGTCGCGGTAGATGACTTCGCTGGCCTGGGTCGGCAGGCTGATCATGTTCTGCTTCGGAATCGGCGCGTAGTAACCCGAGTTGCGCAGGTCGTTGCCGATGATTTCCGCCATGTCGTCCGGCAGGACGCTGCCGCCCTGCCAACCGAACGGAACGACGGCGATCGGGGTCGCACGGTCGCTGCCGCTGGTGACCAGGATGTTCTTTTCCTCTGCCACCGCTATCCCTGCCAGGCAGCAGATAACGACAAGCATTGATCGAAGAAGGTTTCTCACAAGGCTAGATCCTCAGGTGTGAATGTCATCTTGAACGAACGATAGGGAGCAAAATCGCTCGGCTTCATTCCTTGCATTTCCGTCAATCGTCCAATGTTCTTGACCGCCGCGACCGCCGAAGCGTCGAACGGACCATCGCCACTGGACTTGGCCACGCTGACCGAGGTAACCGTACCGTCGGGCAACATGCCGATTTGCAATACTACTGTCATGCCTTTGCGCGCCGAAGGTGGACGAGCCCAGCCTTCCGCCGCCCGGGCGCGAATCAGATCGTCGAAGCTGCCGGCGACTTCATCGCCCTGCTCATCGGCCAAGGCCTGCTGACGCTCCGGCGTGTCGGAAAGCAAATCTGCCAGGGCCTGGGCCTTTTTCTCTTCGGCGGATTTACGCGCTGCGTCCTGGGCCTTCTTCTTGGCGGCATCGGCGGCGGCTTTCTTCTTCGCGTCTTCGGCGACTTTCTTTTTCGCCTCTTCAGCTTCAGCTTTTTTCTTGGCGTCCTCGGCCGCTTTTTTCTTCGCGTCCTCGACAATCTTTTTCTTCGCTTCTTCAGCGGCCGCTTTCTTGGCCTCTTCTTCAGCGGCTTTCTTGGCTTCTTCCTCGGCTTTCTTCTTGGCTATATCAGCCAATTGTTTCTCTTCTGCCTTTTTCGCTTCGGCGGCTTTCTTCGCGTCGTCGGCTTTCTTGGCTTCGTCAGCCTTTTTAGCCTCGTCCGCTTTTTTCGCCTCATCGGCCTTCTTCGCTTCTTCGGCCTTTTGAGCAGCTTCCTCTTTCTTTTGTTCCGCTGCTCTCACCGCTTCCTGCTCGACCTTCTTCTGCTCCATCTGCTCGACTTCGGTCTGGCGCGCGGCAGACTTCTTCGCCTCGCCGGCAAGCTTCTGGTTGGTCTGCGTGGTGGCCTGGCTTTTCGATTTGAGCTGGTACAGGGTCGCCTGCACGATCGGCTTGGCCGGCGGCAGCTCCGGTGTCATGGCAAAACTGACGAACAGCATGCCGAACACCAGCACATGCAGGCCGATTGCCAGGACACTAGGCCAGAAGTAGCTTTCCGAGGCGGACGGCTCTCGCTGTTGCTGCATCAGGGCGCCTCGGTGATCAAGCCAACATTACCGACCCCGGCTTTCTGCAGGCCGCCCATGGCGCCCATCACGGCACCGTAGTCGACGGTCTTGTCGCCGCGAATGAAGACCTGGGTACGCTTGCCGTTGCTGTTGCCGGCATTGATGATCTTGGTCACCGCATCGGTCATCTGCGGCAGGGTCATGGCCCGGTCCTGCTGCTTCTCGGTGTCGACTTCGCTGCCGAGGTTCCAGTAATAGGTCTTGTCGGCCTTGATCGAAATGGTCAGGACCTGGGTGTTGTTGTCCTGCGGCAAGGCTTCGCTGGAAACCTTGGGCAGATCGACCTTCACGCCCTGATTGAGCATCGGCGCGGTCACCATGAAGATGACCAGCAGCACCAGCATCACGTCGATGTAGGGCACCACGTTCATCTCGGCAACCGGCTTGCGCTTGTTTCGGGCTCGAGCGATTAAAGCCATCGGGAAATACCTGCTTATTCTTCGCTGGTGTGCACTTTGCGGTGCAGGATCGCCTGGAATTCATCGGCGAAGGTGTAGTAACGGCTGGTCAGCGTTTCGCTGCGGGCAGCAAAGCGGTTGTAGGCGATCACGGCCGGGATCGCTGCAAACAGGCCGATGGCCGTGGCGATCAGCGCCTCGGCGATACCCGGAGCCACGGTGGCCAGTGTCGCCTGCTGGGCGGAAGCCAGGCCACGGAACGAGTTCATGATCCCCCACACGGTACCGAACAGGCCGATGTACGGGCTGACCGAACCGACGGTAGCCAGGTACGGCAGGCCCTGTTCGAGTTTTTCTTCCTCGCGGGAGATGGCGACGCGCATCGCGCGGGCCACACCTTCCATCACCGCTTCAGGGTCTACGCCTGGCTGCTGGCGCAGACGCGAGAATTCCTTGAAGCCGGCACGGAAGATCTGCTCGACACCCGAATCCGGGTCGGGGTTGCTGCCGGCCTGGCGATACAGTTTGGACAGGTCGATGCCGGACCAGAAGCGCTCTTCGAAGCTCTCCAAGGCACGGCGACCGGCACGCAGCATGTTGCTGCGCTGAAAAATCATGATCCATGAGGTCACCGATGCGGCTACCAGGATCAGCATTACCAGTTGCACCACGACGCTGGCATTGCTGACCAGGCTCCACATGGAGGAATGGTCGACGACGTTAGCTTCCACGCTTTATCTCCTGCTCTGAGTGTGTACCCGCGCCGCTCACGCCGGCAAAGGCCGCGCGTAGAGCTTCGGGAATGGCCCGGGGTTTCAAACTATGGGTGCGCACACAGGCCACCAAAAACTGCCCTTCGCAGAGCAGCACATTATCCGCAGCCCGCCTGACCTGCTGCTTGAAGCGCAGGCTGACGCGGTTCAATTCGATGACATCGGCACTTACCACCAGCTCGTCGTCCAGTCGCGCCGGCGCGTGGTAGCGCGCTTCGCTGGAATGCACGACAAATAACAGGTCCTCCCCTGCCAGCGCGGATTGGGCAAAACCCAGTTCCCGCAGCCGTTCGGTTCGAGCCCGTTCCATAAACTTGAGGTAATTGACGTAGTAAACGATGCCGCCGGCATCGGTGTCCTCGTAATAAACGCGACAGCGATGTGCGAACGACTCAAGCCCGTTTTGCGCGCGCATACTCTAGTGCTTACTCCTCGGGTTGCCAATCCGGCCAGGCAACTGTTTTTTCATTCTTGAATGCATTGACGCTCCAGGCGTGGTCTGGGACAGCACGAAGCGGAAAAAAGTCGCAATACAGAGCGGGTTCAATCGTCCACCGCATCGAGAAATTCGTCTACCACCGGCATCTCACCCATTCGTGTCGGGATGTTTAAGCCGAAGTGCAGATAAGCGTGACGGGTCACCACGCGCCCGCGGGGCGTGCGCATGATATAGCCCTGCTGGATCAGGTACGGCTCCAGCACGTCCTCGATGGTGTGGCGCTCTTCGCTGATGGCCGCGGCCAGGCTGTCCACGCCTACCGGACCACCGTCGAATTTCTCGATCATGGTCAGCAGCAGGCGCCGGTCCTGGTGGTCGAAGCCGCGCTCGTCGATGTCCAACAGGTTCAAGGCCAGGTCGGCAATCGGCTTGGTGATGTGCCCCTTGGCCCGCACTTCGGCAAAGTCGCGGACCCGACGCAGCAGGCGGTTGGCGATCCGCGGCGTCCCCCGCGCCCGACGAGCGATCTCATAAGCACCGTCCGGGTCCAGCGGCAGCCCGAGGATGCCCGCCGAGCGGCTGACGATCGTCGCCAGGTCGGCATTGCTGTAGAACTCCAGGCGCTGGACGATACCGAACCGGTCGCGCAACGGATTGGTCAGCATGCCGGCGCGGGTGGTCGCGCCCACCAGGGTAAAGGGTGGCAGGTCCAGCTTGATGGAGCGTGCCGCCGGTCCTTCGCCGATCATGATGTCGAGCTGGAAATCTTCCATGGCCGGGTACAGCACTTCCTCGACGATCGGCGACAGCCGGTGGATTTCGTCGATGAACAGCACGTCGTGGGGCTCGAGATTGGTCAGCAACGCCGCCAGGTCCCCTGGCCGCTCAAGGACCGGCCCCGACGTGCTCTTGATCGACACGCCCATTTCCTGGGCAATGATATTGGCCAGGGTGGTTTTGCCCAGGCCCGGCGGGCCGAAGATCAAGGTATGGTCGAGCGACTCACTGCGCCCGCGGGCCGCCTGGATGAACAGCTCCATCTGCTCGCGCACGGTCGGCTGGCCAATGTAATCGGCGAGGCTGACGGGGCGAATCGCACGGTCCTGGATTTCCTCGCGGTCACGGGGCGCGCCCGTGGCGGCGATCAGACGATCGGCTTCAATCACTTAAATCATTCCCTTCAGGGCACGGCGAATCATGTCTTCGGTACTCAAGCCTTTTTCCTTGATCGCGGAGATCGCCTTGCTGGCTTCCTGCGGCTTGTAGCCCAGGGAAATCAGCGCGGTGACCGCATCGTTTTCAGCGCTGACCGCCGGCATCGGCGCATCCGGCTGGTTCGGCACCAGGGCGAACATTGCCGGCACCGTTTCCCAGGCCTTGAAGCGATCCTTGAGCTCGACCAACAGGCGCTCGGCGGTTTTCTTGCCGACCCCCGGCACCTTGGTCAGCGCCGAGGTGTCCTGAGACTGCACGCAACGAATCAGTTCATCGACTTCCAGGCTCGACATCAAGGCCAGCGCCAGCTTCGGGCCGACGCCATTGAGCCGGATCAGCTCGCGAAAGAAATCCCGCTCGCGCTTGGCGAAGAAACCATAGAGTAACTGCGCATCTTCACGCACGACCAAATGAGTGTGCAGCGTCAGCGGCTCACCGACCGACGGCAAGCGATACAGAGTGGTCATGGGCACTTCCAGCTCATAACCGAGGCCGTTTACATCCAGAATCAGGTGCGGCGGCTGTTTTTCAGCCAGGGTGCCGCGCAAGCGTCCAATCACGTTTCAGATCCTTGGGCGTTGGCCAGCCGCTGGCTGGCGAATAACAGCCCAGGCAGGAGGGCCGACGACACAGGCGCAACTTGCATGGGCTCATGAATGAATGCGCAGATGCTATCAGAGACGCAGGCGCCCGCCACGACTGCGTGCGCTTCCCAGACCATGAGGCAACAGGCTGGAACGGGTATGCGCATGGCAAATGGCGATGGCCAGGGCGTCGGAGGCGTCGATCTGCGGCTTGCTGACCAGTTTCAACAGGTGCATCACCATCATCTGCACCTGTTCCTTGTTTGCCGCGCCTGTACCAACTACCGCCTGTTTGACCTGAGTTGCGGTGTATTCGGCGATCTCCAGGCTCTCCTCGGCACCGGCCACAATGGCCGCACCTCGGGCCTGTCCCAGCTTCAGGGCAGAATCGGCGTTGCGGGCCATGAAGACCTTTTCGATACCCATGGTCACCGGACCGTAGGTCTGGATGACTTCACGCACGCCGCGATAAACGATCTGCAAGCGCTCGTGCAATTCGCCTGCACCGGTGCGAATACAACCGGACGCGACATAGACGCAGCCACGCCCGGTGTCACGAACCACGCCGTAGCCGGTGATGCGCGAACCGGGGTCGATACCAAGGATTAAAGTCATAGCGCCTGCGGCTTAAAGAGGGATACCTGGACCTGGGGGGGGGGGGGGGGGGGGG
>NZ_JBHFJB010000116.1:55526-60763 GCF_057334555.1 Pseudomonas sp. AGC41 | reverse complement strand
CCCCCCCCCCCACCCTGGCACTCATGCTATTCGATAAAGACCATCAGCCCAGCTGTTCGGCCACCGATTCAGGGATATCAGCGTTGGAATAAACGTTCTGCACATCGTCCAGGTCTTCAAGCATGTCGATCAGCTTGAGCACCTTCTCGGCGCCTTCCAGATCAAGCTCGGCACTGGTGGTCGGCTGCATGACGATTTCCGCGTCGACCGGTTTGAAACCGGCAGCTTCGAGGGCATTACGCACGGCATAGAAGCTGGCGAACGAGGTAAACACGTCGAACGAACCGTCTTCGTGGCTGACCACGTCATCGGCATCGGCTTCCAGCGCCGCTTCGGTCAGCGCATCTTCATCGATGCCGGGCGCGAAGCTGATCTGCCCCTTGCGCTCGAACAGGTAAGCCACCGAACCGTCGGTCCCCAGGTTGCCACCGCATTTGCTGAATGCATGACGCACCGCCGCAGCGGTGCGGTTGCGGTTGTCGGTCATGCACTCGACCATGACCGCCACACCGCCCGGGCCGTAGCCTTCATAGGTCAGCTCCTCGACGTTGTCGGCCTCGGTGGCGCCCGCGCCACGGGCAATGGCCCGGTCGATGATGTCGCGACTCATGTTCGCGCCCAGCGCCTTGTCCAACGCGAGGCGCAAGCGCGGATTCGAACCTGGATCGCCGCCACCCTGGCGGGCCGCGACCGTTAGCTCACGGATCCACTTGGTAAAGATCTTGCCCCTCTTGGCATCCTGACGTTCTTTGCGGTGCTTGATGTTCGCCCACTTGGAATGACCTGCCATAACACGCTCCGTTTCTCTTTGGAACATTGCCCGCCCTGCGCTCGCGCAGTCGCCGACAATCAGAAATATCGACCCCAATGAAAAGGCGCATCCGAAGATGCGCCCTCTCAGGTGTCAGCCTTACTCAGCCTTTGGCTGTTCACGCAGACGAATGTGCAACTCGCGTAGTGCCTTGGCATCCACCACGCCCGGAGCCTGGGTCATGACATCGGCCGCGCTCTGGGTTTTCGGGAACGCGATCACTTCACGGATCGACTGGGCGCCGGTCATCAGCATCACCAGGCGGTCCAGGCCGAAGGCCAGGCCACCGTGGGGCGGCGCACCGTACTTCAGAGCGTCGAGCAGGAAGCCGAACTTCTCTTCCTGCTCGGCTTCACTGATGCCCAGCAGACGGAACACCGCCTGTTGCATTTCCTTGCGATGAATACGGATCGAACCACCGCCCAGCTCGGTGCCGTTGAGGACCATGTCGTAGGCACGGGACAGTGCGCCGGCCGGGTTGGCCTCCAACTCTTCAGGCGAGCACTTCGGCGCGGTGAACGGGTGGTGCAAGGCAGAGAAGCTGCCGTCGTCGTTTTCCTCGAACATCGGGAAGTCGACGACCCACATCGGCGCCCACTCGCAAGTCAGCAGTTTCAGGTCGTGACCCAGCTTGATGCGCAACGCGCCCAGGGCTTCGCTGACGATCTTGGCTTTGTCGGCGCCAAAGAACACGATGTCGCCATCGACCGCGCCCACGCGATCAAGGATCACGTTGAGGTTGGCTTCCGGGATGTTCTTGACGATCGGCGACTGCAGGCCGTCGATACCCGCGGCGCGTTCGTTGACCTTGATGTACGCCAGGCCCTTGGCCCCGTAGATGCCGACGAACTTGGTGTAATCGTCGATCTGCTTGCGCGGCATGCTGGCGCCGCCCGGAACGCGCAGGGCGGCGATACGGCACTTCGGATCGTTGGCCGGACCACTGAAGACCTTGAATTCGACTTCCTTGAGCTGGTCCGCGACGTCCACCAGTTCCAGCGGGTTGCGCAGGTCAGGCTTGTCGGAACCGTAGCGACGCATGGCCTCTTCGAAGGTCATGTGCGGGAATTCGCCGAACTCAAGGCCGAGCACTTCCCGGAACAGGTTGCGGATCATGCCCTCGGTCAGGCCCATGATGTCTTTTTCGTCGAGGAAGCTGGTCTCGATGTCGATCTGGGTGAATTCAGGCTGACGGTCGGCACGCAGGTCTTCATCGCGGAAGCACTTGGCGATCTGGTAGTAGCGGTCGAACCCGGCCACCATCAGCAACTGCTTGAACAGCTGTGGCGATTGCGGCAGGGCGAAGAAGCTGCCGGGGTGGGTGCGGCTCGGCACCAGGTAGTCGCGGGCGCCTTCCGGCGTGGCACGGGTCAGGATCGGCGTCTCGACGTCGAGGAAGCCGTTCTCGTCGAGGTAGCGACGGATGCTGGTGGTCATGCGCGAACGCAGGCGCAGCTTCTCGGCCATTTCCGGGCGACGCAGGTCGATGAAGCGGTAGCGCAGGCGGGTTTCCTCGCCTACGTCGGAATATTCGTTGAGTGGGAACGGCGGGGTTTCCGCTTCGTTCAGCACTTCCAGCTCGTAGCCGAGCACTTCGATCATTCCGGACGCCATGTTGGCGTTGCCGGCGCCGGCCGGACGCAGGCGCACCTTACCGGTGATCTTGACCACGTATTCGCTGCGCACGCGGTCGGCGGTGGCGAAGGTTTCCGCGCGATCAGGGTCGAACACTACCTGGGCCAGGCCTTCACGATCACGGATATCGAGGAAAATCACCCCGCCATGGTCACGGCGACGATGAACCCATCCGCAAAGAGTAACTTCCTGACCTTCCAGGCTTTCGTTCAGTTGGCCGCAATAATGGCTGCGCATCATGGTAGTGGTTTCACTTCTCGTAATTCGAAATTCGGTTGGAGGCCCTGCCCGTGCAAGAACCCGCGCGTGTTCAACTCAGTCAGCCTTGTCGCCACCGGCCAGGTTCTTCTTGGCACCGGTCTTGAAGTCGGTTTCATACCAGCCGGTGCCGCCGAGGCGGAAACCTGGCATGGACAGCATCTTTTTCAGCTCCGGCGCCTGGCAGGCAGGGCAATCGACCAGCGGTGCCGCGCTGATTTTTTGAATGGCTTCCATCTGATGACCACAGGAAGCACATTGATAGTCGTACATCGGCATGGGGGTTGTCTCGGCAATCAGGTTATTCACGCAAAACCCGGGCTTTGCGGCAAAGAGCGGGATTATATCCATTAAATGCGGCCTGTGCAGCCGTAAGACCGCACAGGCAGTGAGAGGGCTAGGCCTCGCGATGATCGGTGCCCATATCCTTCAGGCTGTGCACCACGCAGACAACGCGCACCAGCCCGCTGAAATTGCGCACACCGCCGTGACGCAACTGCACCTCCCGATCCACATGGGAAAGCAAAGTACTGACGGAGCAACTATTGAGCTGGGCCATATCGCCGAGAATATCCCAATAAACCTGCTCAAGGCGTAAACAGGTGGCGAACCCGTTAAGCCGGATGGAGCGGGCCAGGGGCCGGGCCAGTTGCATATCGAACCCGCTGACGAACGGGTCGATGCTGACGGACTTGAGGCGCCCGCCTGCACCGCCCCTGGGTGCTTTTCCTTGAATCATACCGTTGACACTCCTTTGCCATACGAGCCTCAGTCAGGCCAACCGGCCTGTGGCTCTATGGAAGCTCAACTCGAGCGCAAGCTCCAGATGACTTTTTGCCCATCAGCGTAGGAGATGACAACAGTAGCCCGACGACGAATGATTCCGTCCTACACCGGACCGCAGGCGATGATGCCTATGACGGCACCATCGCCCGATTCAGGCTTACCGCTCGTCCAGCAGCGAACGCAGCATCCAGGCGGTTTTTTCATGAACCTGCATGCGCTGGGTCAGCAGGTCGGCGGTCGGCTCGTCGCTGACCTTGTCCAATAAAGGAAAGATTCCGCGGGCCGTACGTGTCACCGCCTCCTGGCCTTCGACCAGTTGCCGGATCATGTCCTCGGCGCCAGGCACGCCTTCCTCTTCCTTGATGGAAGACAGGCGCGCATACACCGAGTAGGCACCCGGCGCCGGAAAGCCCAGGGCACGGATTCGCTCGGCGATCAGGTCCACCGCCAGCGCCAGCTCGTTGTACTGCTCCTCGAACATCAGGTGCAGGGTCCGGAACATCGGCCCGGTGACGTTCCAATGGAAATTATGGGTCTTGAGGTAAAGCACGTAGGTGTCCGACAACAGGCGCGAAAGCCCGTCGACGATGGACTTGCGATCTTCTTCGCTGATACCGATATCAATTGCCATGTGTTTGATCTCCTGACGGTGATGAATTCGACAGCGGCCATTGCACTCTAGCGGGTGTCGCCATCTGTAGCCTGCGACTAATCGCCAGCCCTCCTGAACCGACAAGCCGGGATGGCGGAGGGTTCCGGCGCAGCGGAAAATTCAAGCTCCTTTGCCGACCGTCTTCAAGCGCCCCGCCGGCATTTTTCGGCCGACGAACAGCGTGTCACGGGCCCGTAACGAGTTTGAGAAGGCCGGGGCTTTGCTGTTAAATAGGCAGTGTGTCGCTACGCCTATTTTTCCGGGCGTCGCGCATAGGCTGATTCGGGTACGTGTTCCTACGTCTCTCATTGTTCTGGAGCGAACCGTCCCCAACCAGCTCTTCCTTGTGATCTGTCTTAACCGTGAGCCAATCAAAATGTTGAAAATCGTCCACTTGCTAATGGGCGCAGCTGCCCTGCTGCTGTCCTTCATCCCTAGCCTGGGTTCCGAAGCCACACCTTACCTGCAACATCCCGACGCGCTGTACCTGGCCTTTTTCGGCCTGCTCAACCTGACCCTGGCACCCGTCATCCCTTACTGGAACAAAGGTCCACGTCATCAACTGCAAAACCTTGTCAGCGCCTTGCTGGTGCTGGCCGTCGCCTTGCAAACCCTGACCCTGCTGGCGCCCATGCCGGAAATCGGCGGCCAACCCGCCATTCTTTCCAGCCTGGCCGCCGCGTTGCTCGCTGTGTTGCTGCACCTGGCCGTCAGCTTCTACAAGAAGTCGTCGCCGGCCGCCGCACCGCAGAACTACGACATGTCCAACCGTGATACCGGTACCGTGAAGTGGTTCAACACCTCCAAGGGGTTCGGCTTCATCTCCCGCGATTCCGGCGATGACATCTTTGTGCATTTCCGCGCCATTCGTGGCGAAGGCCATCGCGTCCTGGTCGAAGGCCAGCGCGTGGAGTTTTCCGTCATGCACCGTGACAAAGGCCTGCAAGCCGAAGATGTGATCGCCGCGCTACCGCGCCGCTGATCCAGGCGTAAAAAAACCGCGATGCAGCCAGGCTGCTCGCGGTTTTTTATTGCCTGCCATTCGGCCCCGGTCAGTAATGCGGTGGCGGCGCTTCTTCTTCGAAGGATTCGAAC
>NZ_JBHFJB010000116.1:47375-55506 GCF_057334555.1 Pseudomonas sp. AGC41 | reverse complement strand
GGCCATTTCCTCCTGGCGCTTGAGCAACGCCGCCATCTGCAGCTGCAGACGCTCGACGACTCGCTGCTGCTCCACCAGCACGTCGTTTAATGCCTGGATGGTGTCGTCCTGAAACGCCAGGCGGCTTTCAAGGTCGGTTACACGTTCTTCAAGATTCATGGTTCAGCCCTCCAGGAACTTGAAATCATCGGTCAGGACCGCTCGCAAGCGTTCACGAATGCGGCTCACTTGCTCGGCATCATAAGGCTGTGCCGGATGTTTGCCCCACACCGGCGCAGGCCATGCGGCATCCTCTCGTTTGCGCACGATCACATGCATGTGCAATTGACTGACAACGTTACCCAAGGTTGCAACATTCAATTTGTCGGCATCGAACGAGTCCTTGAGGGTTTCAGCCAGTGCCGTGGTTTCTTTCCACAACTGTTGTTGATCGGCGTCATCCAATTGAAACAATTCACTGATATTTTCCCGGCGCGGCACGAGGATGAACCATGGGTAATTGGAATCATTGGACAACAGCAAACGGCACAGCGGGAAATCGCCGATAGGCAATGTGTCTTGTTGCAGTCGTGGATCTAGGGCAAACACCGCGTGTACTCCTCGCTAATTAATCGATTGCGATCGAGCTGGCAGCCCGCAGGCCCGCCCGAGCACAGGAGGCCAGCATACCCGTGAACGCCGGAACGTTCACTGCGCACCGTCTTTGCGCACCAATACCGCGCACCGGTACTTTAACGGCGCACCACGAGCTGAGCAGACGCAAGCCCTGTGCGGTTTTCGTACAGCCGAAAGATTTTTTGCACCAAAACAGCACAATGCGTCTACGCTCTGTGCACGAAGCATCCGCGTTTTACCCACCGAAGGGGTGAACCGGTAACGTTTTTGGTTGTCGGGCGCGGTTTACCCGCTTGAAACATGGCAGCTGTCCAGCAGTCAACCCCATTTAAAACAAGGCCTTTGGAGCCCGGTTTCATGAGGTTTCACCGCATCCGCAGCTAAAATGTGAAAAAAATGTAAAAGAAAACCGGATTTGTGCATGCTTGTTGCATTCATCCCAACATCGTCTACAGGGTAGCGTCGGAAGCGAAACCTGCAGGCTTGAAGATTAAAGTGGCAAGGCTGCCCTCAGGAGCATCAAGCGTAGCAACCAGGGACTCTTTACACCGATGGCGAACCCAATAGAACAACGCTGAAGTTGTCGATTAGGACGCCTCGGTTCAGCTGAAAATGCGACATGGATCGAGCCATTGGCGACATGGTCGTAAAGAAGCTGAAAGGTTGAAATGGGCAAGTGTCGCCAAAGAATGTCGGCGTGATATAAGTTTGCGCCGACACAAAAAGAAAGAGCCGCCCAGATAAAAAAACAGGTGGGACGGCAGTACTCTTAAAACCAAAGGAGCAAATCACGATGCGCGTGATGAAGTGGAGCATGATCGCACTGGCCGTTGCTGCAGCAGCCAGTACTCAAATGGCTACGGCCGCACCTTTCGTAAGTGACCAGTCTGAAGCCAAAGGCTTTGTTGAAGACGCCAAGTTCGATTTGCTGCTGCGTAACTATTACTTCAACCGTGACCGCAAAGACCGTAACACCGACCAGAAAGACTGGACTCAGGGTATCTGGGGCAACTTCAGCTCCGGCTACACCCAAGGTACCGTAGGCGTCGGCGTTGATGCATTCGGTTACCTGGCCGTCAAACTGGACGGCGGTGACGGCACTCGCGGCACCGGCAACATGAGCGTCGATGGCGACGGCGAGGTCAACGACAGCCAAGGCAAAGCCGGCGCAGCGGTCAAATTCCGCGTCTCCAAGACCGAACTGAAAATCGGCGACCAACAGCCAAGCACTGCTCCAGTGTTCGCTGTAGGTGGTTCCCGCGTCCTGCCTCAAACTGCCAGCGGTTTCCAACTGCAGAGCAGCGAGATCAAAGACCTTGACCTCGAAGCCGGTCACTTCTACTCGGCCACCAGCCAAGACCGCAACGCCCGTAACGGCGGCCTGTACGCAACCTACGCCAATAGAGAGGCCAACTCCATCGATTACGCCGGCGGTAAGTACTCCTTTACCGAAAACCTGAGCGCATCGTTGTATGGCGCCAAGCTGGAAGACATCTGGAACCAGTACTACGCCAACCTGAACTACACCATCCCAATGGGCGGTGACCAGTCGGTGAACCTGGACGGTAACATCTACCGCACCACTGATGCCGGTAGCGCTGAAGCTGGCGATATCAGCAACACCACGTTCTCCCTGGCTGCAGCCTTCTCGTTCCTGAAAGCACACACCATCACCGTGGCCTTCCAGAAGGTCAACGGCGACACCCCGTTCGACTACATCGGCGTGGGCACGAACAACCGTGGCGGCGACTCGATCTTCCTCGCCAACTCCATTCAGTACTCCGACTTCAACGCACCTAACGAGAAATCTGCCCAGATCCGTTATGACTTGAAAATGGCTGAATACGGTGTTCCTGGTCTGAGCTTCATGACCCGTTACGTTAAGGGCTGGGACATCGACGGTACCGGTTTGGCTGCTAACAGCGTATACCGTGACGACCTCGGCAACCCGCTGTACGGCGCAGACGGCAAGCACAACGAAACCAACTTCGAAGCCAAGTACGTTGTTCAGTCTGGCCCGGCCAAAGATCTTTCCTTCCGTATTCGTCAAGCCTGGCACTACGCTAACGCTGACGAAGGTGAAGGCGACGTCAAAGAGTTCCGCCTGATCGTCGACTACCCGATTTCGGTTCTGTAATTGCTGAAAGTCAGTTTGCGGTAATCAAAAAAAGACCCATCTTCGGATGGGTCTTTTTTATTGCGCTGAAGCTTGAACAGAAAATCAAATCGATCAGGCTGATGCAGACTCCTGAACCACTCGAATCACCCGCTGTGGAAACGGAATATCGATGCCGGCATCCTTCAAGCGGTCGCGGGCCTGTTCATTGAGCATGAACATCACGTTCCAGTAGTCCGCCGTTTTCACCCAGATGCGCAGGGAAACAGTGATCGAGCTGTCGCCCAGGGTGGAGATCACCGCTTCAGGTGCAGGATCGGTCAATACACGTTCATCCTTGGCCAATTCCAATAACACTTCCCGAGCCTTTTGCAGGTCGGCCTGGTAATCCACACCCACGTCGAATACCACTTTGCGGGTCGGCTGGCGATTGGTGTTGGTGATGATGCCGTTCGACAGGTTGCCGTTGGGCACGATGACCGTCTTGTTGTCACCGGTACGCAGGACCGTGTGGAAGATCTGGATGCTGTCGACCGTTCCGGCTACGCCTTGGGCCTCGATCCAGTCACCGATGCGAAACGGACGAAACAGCAGGATCAACACGCCGCCGGCGAAGTTCGCCAGGCTGCCTTGCAAGGCCAGGCCAATCGCCAGGCCTGCCGCACCGATGGCCGCAACGAAGGATGTGGTTTCCACACCAATCATCGAGGCGACGCTGACGATCAGCAGGATCTTCAGAATGATGTTTGCCAGAGTACTGATAAACCCTTGCAGCGCGAGGTCGGCGTTACGCAGGGCCAGCAGCGCCCCGAGCTTCTGGGTGACCTTGTTGATCAGCCACCAGCCGATGGCCAGGGTGACGATTGCCAGCAACACGCGGCTGCCGTACTCCATGATCATCGGTATCCAGGCCTGGGAGGCCTTGACCAGGTGGTCTACTTCAGCGTTCAAGTCCATCTAATTCTCCTTTGTTCCTGTTGTATGCGGCATTTGTGGCGAGGGAGCTTGCCCCCGCTTGGGGGCGCAGCACCCACCAAAGGGGCCGCTACGCAGCCCAGCGGGAGCAAGCTCTCTCGCCACAGTTTTTTTACACTGGGTATCAGTCGCGGAAGTTGTTGAACTGCAGCGGCATGCCGAATTCCTTGCCCCGCAGCGCGGCGATGGCTTCTTGCAGGTCGTCACGCTTCTTGCCGGTGACGCGCACCTGCTCGCCCTGGATGGCGGCCTGGACCTTGAGCTTGGCGTCCTTGATGTGAGCGACGATTTTCTTGGCCAGCTCCTTGTCGATGCCTTCCTTGAGCACGGCTTCCTGCTTCATCAACTTACCGGAAGCGTAGGCGTCCTTGACTTCAAGGCATTGCACGTCGATCTTGCGCTTGACCAGCGCCAGCTTGAGGATCTCGATCATCGCCTCAAGCTGGAAATCGGCCTCGGCGGTCAGGTTGACGGTCAGGTCTTTTTCCTTGAACTCGAAACTGCCCTTGCCCTTGAGGTCATACCGACGGTCGAGTTCCTTGACGGCGTTTTCAACGGCGTTGGTGACTTCGTGCTTGTCCAGTTCGGATACCACGTCGAATGACGGCATGTAGTGTTCTCCAAATAAAAAGGCGCGCTCATGACAAAGGCGCGCACTTGGCTTGTGGTTGAAATCGGGCTCATTATAACGGGTCTTTTCCCGTCGTTACCGCGAGCGCCTCAGATGCCTGCGCCAAACCGAGTAAAAAACTGATGTCCACCACCTGGCACGTCCTGGGCGCCGGTAGCCTCGGCACCTTGTGGGCGACGCGCCTGGCCCGGGCCGGCCTGCCGGTGCGGCTGGTGTTGCGCAATGAACAGCGGCTGCAGGCTTACCGGGAGGCCGGAGGGCTGACGCTGGTGGAACAAGGTCAGACGCAGTGTTACCCGGTGCCAGGCGAAACCGCGCAGGGCCTCGAACCGATAAAACGCTTGCTGCTGGCCTGCAAGGCTTACGACGCGGAAGCGGCCGTGGCCTCGGTCGCCCATCGCCTGGATGCCGAGAGCGAACTGATCCTGTTGCAGAACGGCCTCGGCAGCCAGGACGCCGTGGCGAACCGCGTCCCCCAGGCCCGCTGTATCAGCGCATCCAGCACCGAAGGCGCGTTTCGCGACGGTGACTGGCGCGTGGTGTTCGCCGGTCACGGCTACACCTGGCTGGGCGACCCCGCCCAGCCGGTGGCGCCGGTCTGGCTGGATGACCTGGGCATGGCCGGCATTCCCCACGAGTGGAGCGCCGACATCCTCACCCGCCTGTGGCGCAAACTGGCGCTCAACTGTGCAATCAACCCGCTCACCGTACTGCATCAATGCAAGAACGGCGGTTTGCAGCAACACCGCTGCGAAGTGGCGACCTTGTGCGCGGAACTCGCCGATCTGCTTGAACGCTGCGGCCAGCCGGCGGCGGCCGAGGATTTACAGTCGGAAGTGGAACGGGTGATCCAGGCCACAGCCGCCAATTATTCCTCCATGTACCAGGACGTTGCCAACCGACGGCGTACCGAAATCAGCTATCTACTCGGCCATGCCTGCGCCGTCGCGCGGCGCCATGACGTGGCGGTGCCCCATCTCGAACAGATGCGCCAGCGCCTGATTGCCCACTTGGACAACCTCGGATTGCCCAGCGACTGAGCAGCGGCTACGCTGGCCCTCGTGTTCCCTTTCAGCGACGAGTCAGATGCCATTGCGCCAGCGCCTCGAAAATCTCCCGGTCGGCCAGAAACTGCTGGCGGCCCTGTTGGTATTGTTGACCACGGTTCTGCTGGTGGCCAACCTGACCTTCATCAGCGCGGCCTATTACATTTCCCAGGAAAGCATGGCGCCCCAGGCCTTGCAGACCATCGGTCGACTGGTCGCCAACCCGAGCCTGATCTCCGACGCGTTGCAATCGCCGCAAAGCGCCAAGCGCCTGCTCGATGAGCTCAACAGCTATGCGCCGCTGCGGGCAGCGGCACTGTATGACGGCGACGGCGAACGCCTGGCCCAGTTGCAGCAGGGCGAGAAGCTCAAGTTGCCGGACCATTTCCGTCATATGCAGGCCTGGCAGGCCGGGGAATTTCGCAGCAACCAGGTCATTACCCTGCCCCGTCCCGGCACAACGCCCGGCCATCTCCTGCTGGTGGCCAGCAGCGAACTGCCCACCGCGTTCTACACCGGCACCTTGACCGCCAGCCTGGGCATCCTGATATTCAGCGTGCTGTTGTGGCTGGTCATTGCCCAACAGATCAAGCGGCTGATCACCCAGCCGATTCATCAGCTCGAAGAGTTGTCGCGCCAGGTCACCCGCGAGGAAAACTATTCCCTGCGCGCCGCACGTGGCAACCATGACGAAATCGGCAGCCTGGCCGAGGCCTTCAACACCATGCTGTCGCGGATCGAAGCCCGGGAGCAGCAGCTCAAGCGCGCCCGCGACGACTCCCAGGCCGCCTACGACCAGGCCCAGGGCCTGGCGGAAGAAACCCGTCACACCAACCGAAAGCTGGAGCTGGAAGTCCAGGTCCGGAGCAAGATCGAGAAAAAACTCACCGGTTTCCAGAACTACCTCAACAGCATCATCGACTCCATGCCGTCGGCGCTGATCGCTCTGGACGAACAGCTCTATGTCACCCAATGGAACCAAGAGGCCAGCGCGCTTTCCGGCACCCGGCTGGACGAGGCGCTGAACCAGCCGATCTTCCTCGCCTTCGAGCCGCTCAAGCCGTACCTGCCGCAGCTCAAGCAGACGGTCGAACAACACACGGTCGCCAAGATCGAGCGCGTCACCTGGACCAAGGACGATGAAGCCCGGCACTACGCCCTGACCTTCTATCCGCTGATGGGCGGCGCCGGGCGCGGCGTGGTGATCCGCATCGATGACATCACCCAGCGCCTGTCGCTGGAGGAAATGATGGTGCAATCGGAAAAAATGCTCTCGGTGGGCGGCCTCGCGGCCGGCATGGCCCACGAGATCAACAATCCGCTGGGGGCGATCCTGCACAACGTGCAGAATATTCGCCGACGCCTGTCCGCGGAATTGCCGAAGAACCTTGAGCAGGCTGAGCAGCTGGGGATCGATTTACCGGTGGTCAACCGCTACCTGGAAAGCCGAGAGATCCCGCAATTGCTCGATGGCATCCAGCAGGCCGGCGCCCGGGCGGCGAAAATCGTCACCCACATGCTCAGCTTCAGCCGCCGCAGCACAAGGCAGATGGCGCCTTGCGACCTGCCCGCACTGATCGACCAGGCCGTGGAAATTGCCGGTAACGACTTTGACCTGGCGATCGGTTTCGATTTCAAGGGGCAGGCGATCACCCGCCAGTTCGACCCGAACCTCGGCCCGGTGCCCGGCACCGCCAACGAACTGGAGCAGGTATTGCTCAACCTGTTGAAAAATGCCGCCCAGGCCATCCATCAACGCCAGGACGACAGCGAACCCGGCCGTATCATCCTGCGCACCCGACTGAATCC
Organism: Pseudomonas sp. AGC41; assembly: GCF_057334555.1. Lineage (NCBI taxonomy): Bacteria > Pseudomonadati > Pseudomonadota > Gammaproteobacteria > Pseudomonadales > Pseudomonadaceae > Pseudomonas > Pseudomonas sp. AGC41. Next base: position 48,314 of record NZ_JBHFJB010000116.1, on the reverse strand, counting down.
GCCATGGGCGGAAATCCAGGTCGAGGACAACGGCATCGGCATGAGCGAGAACGTGCGCAAGCGTACCTTCGAACCGTTCTTTACCACCAAGGAGATCGGCCAGGGCACCGGGCTCGGATTGTCGGTGTCGTATTTCATCATTACCAACAACCACAAGGGCCAGATGGAAGTGCAATCAGCGCCGGGCCAAGGCACTTGCTTCACCCTGCGCCTGCCGCTGGCGGGCACTTCGATGGTGGCGCAAGAACATAAGCCAGTGGAGCGCTGAACATGGGTTTTCGTCTGTCAAAGATTTACACCCGCACCGGGGACAAGGGTGAAACCGGACTGGGGGATGGTCGCCGGGTGGCAAAGGATCATCCGCGGATCGAGGCCATCGGCGAAGTGGATACGCTGAACAGCCAACTGGGCTTGTTGCTGGCCGGGCTTGCCGCCGAAACGGAACGGTACCCGGCGTTGAAGGAAGTAACCGAGGTGCTGACGCCTTGTCAGCATCGGCTGTTCGACCTCGGCGGCGAGCTGGCGATGCCGGCTTACCAGGCCCTGAACGATGCAGAAGTGGCGCGCCTGGAAGCGGCCATCGATGTGTGGAATGAAGAGTTGGGGCCGCTCGAGAATTTCATCCTGCCCGGCGGCTCGACCCTGATCGCCCAGGCCCACGTGTGTCGCAGCCTGGCCCGCAGCGCCGAGCGCCGTTGCCAGCAACTGAACGCGGTGGAACCACTGGCCGGGCCGGGGCTGGCGTATATCAATCGGTTGTCGGACCTGCTGTTCGTGGCGGCGCGGGTCATCGCCCGGCGCCAGGGTGTGGCGGAAGTGCTTTGGGAGGCGGCGGCAAAGCCTGAAAATTAAGCATCGGCGCCTGTCAGGGCCTCTTCGCGAGCAGGCTCGCTCCCACAGAGGTTTTGTGAACGCCGAAATCCAGTGTGGGAGCGAGCC
>NZ_JBHFJB010000116.1:40720-47355 GCF_057334555.1 Pseudomonas sp. AGC41 | reverse complement strand
AAGAGGCCAGCAGACATACCCACAGAATCAAGCGTCAGGCCAGAACGCCCGAATCCCCGCCACCCCTTGCGCCCCGGCTTCCCAGGCTTTCTGCCGCTGATCGGGGCCGACCCCGCCCAACAGATACACCGGCCGGTCGAACCCCTCGATCAGTTGCGCCGCCTCCTCCCACCCCAATGGCTGCGCATCGGGATGGGTCTGGGTCGGTTGCACGGGGGACAACGTCACGAAATCCACGCCCATCTGCTGAGCCAGGGAGAGTTCCTCGGCGTTGTGGCACGAGGCCGCCAGCCAGCGATCGGTGCCGAACGGCCGACCCGCCGCCGCATGCTTGCGCAGCTGCGCGGCGGTGATGTGCCAGCCGGCAGACGGAAAGTCACCCAGCCATTCGAACGGGCCCTTGAGCATCAACTGCGCCTTGCCGGCACACAGCCCCACCGCGTCCACCGCCAGGTCACGGTATTGCGGGTCGTAACCGTTGGGCGCGCGCAGTTGCAGCAGCTTGATCCCGCCAGCGACAGCCTGTTGAATGCCACGCAGCAAGGCAGGTGTCTCAAGGCCTTCAGGGGTAATCAGGTAGTCGCCCGGCAAACGGGCCGCCGCGACGATCGGCTGATTGGCCGCCGGAAATTCGTAGTTCATCAACTCACGAGCCGTCACCCAGGCAAGCGGCTGGCCTTCGGCGCCATGGGGCTCGCCGCTGAACGCCGAGACTTCCCAGACATCCAGCAACACCTGCTTGTCCGGATAATCGTGGCGCACCTTGATCAGTGGCCGGGCAGCGCTGACGACAATGCCCAACTCTTCGAAAAGCTCCCGGGCCAGGGCCTTTTCGACCGACTCATCGGCCTCGACCTTGCCCCCCGGGAATTCCCACAGACCGCCCTGGTGCTGGGAATCGGCCCGGCGGGCAATCAGGATTCTGCCGGCGGCGTCGCGAATGACTGCCGCCGCTACATGTACGCGTTTCACCGGGCGATTTCCTCCAGGCCAGCCTGTTGCCATGCTTTGAAGGCCGGCCATTGATAAAGGGTTTCAACGTAGGCCGCGTCGACTTCCGGCAGTTCCACCTGGTAGGTGCGCAAGCGCACGGCAATCGGCGCAAAAAATACGTCGGCCAGGCTCAGGGTACCAAACAGGTAGGGACCGGTTTCGGTAGCCGCCGCGCGGCACTCTGCCCACAACGCCAGCATCCGTTGGATTTCCGCCTGCACATCCGTCGGCATCGGTGACAACGGCGCATCGCGGCCCAGGTCGAACGGCATGTGGGTGCGGATAGCGAAGAAGCCACTGTGCATCTGCGCACAGGCTGAACGAGCCTGGGCCCGCGCCGCGACATCCTTGGGCCAGAGACCGGCCTCGGGAAACTGCTCGGCCAGGTACTCGGCAATGGCCAGGGAGTCGGCGATCACGCCGAAGTCGGTCTTGAGCAGCGGAACCTTGGCCGTGGCCGAATACTTCAGGAGTTTTTCGCGGGTGTCGGGCTGGCCGAGCCTGACCAGTTCTTCGGTGTACTTCGCGCCGGTCAACGACAGGGCCAGTGCGCCCCGCAGGGACCAGGAAGAAGCTCGTTTATCGCCGATGATCAGGTGCAGGCTCATTTGGATTCCTTTCTTGTGGATCGATCAAGACAAAGGGATTGCTGCCAGGCCGCCTTCGCGAGCAGGCTCGCTCACACAATGGATTTTTGCTGTGAACACTTTTTATGTCACCCCGCAATACCCTGTGGGAGCGAGCCTGCTCGCGAATGGAGCGACTCGGTTTTAAGTCCGATACTCAGCGTTGATCTTGACGTACTCGTGGGACAGGTCGGTGGTCCAGATCGTTTCGCTGCGATCGCCACGCCCCAGCTCGATGCGGATGGTGATTTCTTCCTGCTGCATCACCGCCGCGCCCTGGGCTTCGGTGTAGGTCGTCGCGCGGGCGCCCTGGCTGGCAATGCAGACCTCACCGAGGAATACGTCGATCTTGCTCACGTCCAGCTCAGGCACGCCGGCACGGCCGACAGCGGCGAGAATACGACCCCAGTTCGGGTCGGAAGCAAACAGTGCGGTCTTGATCAGCGGCGAGTGCGCCACGGTATAACCAACGTCCAGGCATTCCTGGTGATTCCCACCACCGTTGACCTGTACGGTGACGAACTTGGTCGCGCCTTCGCCGTCGCGGACGATGGCCTGGGCCACTTCCATGCACACCTCGAACACCGCCTGTTTCAGCGCCGCGAACAGCGGACCGCTGGCTTCGGTGATCTCCGGCAGGTTGGCCTTGCCGGTGGCGATCAGCATGCAGCAGTCGTTGGTCGAGGTGTCGCCGTCGATGGTGATGCGGTTGAAGGACTTGTTGGCGCCGTCGAGCATCAGGTCGTGAAGCACCTGGCGGGAGACCTTGGCGTCGGTGGCGATGTAACCGAGCATGGTCGCCATGTTCGGGCGGATCATGCCGGCGCCTTTGCTGATGCCGGTCACGGTCACGGTCACACCGTCGTGCTGGAACTGGCGGCTCGCACCCTTGGGCAGGGTGTCGGTGGTCATGATGCCGGTGGCGGCCGCGGCCCAGTTGTTTTCCGAGAGGTCATCGAGGGCGGCTTGCAGCGCGCCTTCGATTTTTTCAATCGGCAGCGGTTCGCCGATCACGCCCGTGGAGTACGGCAGCACCTGGCTGGCGTCGACACCGGTCAGTTCAGCCAGCCTGGCGCAGGTGCGCTCGGCGGCGGCCAGGCCTGGCGCGCCGGTGCCGGCGTTGGCGTTGCCGGTGTTGGTCAGCAGGTAACGCACCGGCCCTTGCACGCGTTGCTTGGCCAGGATCACCGGCGCGGCGCAAAACGCGTTGAGCGTGAACACGCCGGCCACTGTCGAGCCCTCGGCGCAACGCATGACCACCACATCCTTGCGCCCGGGACGCTTGATGCCCGCCGAGGCGATACCAAGTTCAAAACCGGCAACCGGGTGCAACGTTGGCAACGGACCAAGACCAACAGCCATGAATGCGCTCCTTATAAAATTATTTCAGCACCGCCTTCATCAAGACGGCGAATCAAATGGCAAAACGCCGCGACAAGAGACTCTTGTCGCGGCGCGGGTCGCTCAGCGTTGAAACGGGTTTATTGGATCTGCCCGTGGCAATGCTTGTATTTCTTGCCCGATCCGCAATAGCACAGCTCGTTTCGGCCCAGTTTCTGCTCGTTGCGTACCGGTGCGGTGGCCAGGGCCACGTCCACATCGACGCCCTCTTCCATCGCCTGGACCACTTCCAGGCCCGGAGCTTCGGCGTGCTCGAACTGCATGCGCGCGGCCAGGGCTTCGGCCTCCTGGCGCAGGCGGGCTTCTTCTTCGACCGGATCCTCGCGGCGAACCTGAACGTGGGACAGGACCCGGATCGAGTCGCGCTTGATCGAATCCAGCAGCTCGGAGAACAGCGTGTAGGACTCACGCTTGTATTCCTGCTTCGGATTCTTCTGCGCATAGCCCCGCAGGTGGATACCGTGGCGCAGGTGATCCATGGTCGACAGGTGGTCTTTCCACAGGTCATCGAGCACCCGCAGCACGATCTGCTTCTCGAACGAGCGCAGCGCTTCGGCGCCGGCCTGGTCTTCTTTTTCGTTGTACGCGGCGATCAGTTCGGTCAGAAGTTTCTCGCGCAGGGTTTCTTCGTAGAGGTGATCGTCCTCGTCGAGCCACTGCTGGATCGGCAACGACACGCCGAAATCACTGCGCAGGGAGGCTTCCAGGCCGGCAACGTCCCACTGCTCCGGCAGCGACTGCGGCGGAATGTGTGCGCTGACAGTGGCGTCGAGCACTTCGCGGCGGAAATCGGCAATGGTTTCGCCAATGTCGTCGGCGGCCAACAGGCTGTTGCGCATGTGATAGATCACTTTGCGCTGCTCGTTGTTGACGTCGTCGAACTCCAGCAACTGCTTGCGGATATCGAAGTTGCGCCCCTCGACCTTGCGCTGGGCCTTCTCGATGGCGTTGGTCACCATGCGGTGCTCGATCGCCTCGCCCGGCTGCATGCCCAGGGCCTTCATGAAATTCTTCACCCGATCAGAGGCGAAGATGCGCATCAGGCTGTCTTCCAGGGACAGGTAGAAGCGGCTGGAGCCGGCGTCGCCCTGGCGACCGGCACGGCCACGCAGCTGGTTGTCAATACGGCGCGATTCGTGACGCTCGGACGCGATCACCTGCAGGCCACCGGATTCCAGCACCTGCTGGTGACGTTTCTGCCAGTCGGCCTTGATCTGGGCGATCTGCTCGGGGGTCGGGTTTTCCAGCGAAGCCACTTCGACTTCCCAGTTGCCGCCCAGCAGGATGTCGGTACCACGGCCGGCCATGTTGGTGGCGATGGTCAACGCACCCGGGCGACCGGCCTGGGCGATGATCTCGGCTTCCTTCTCGTGGAACTTGGCGTTGAGGACCTTGTGCTCGATACCTTCCTTGGCGAGCAAGGCGGACATGTGCTCGGAGGTCTCGATGGTCGCGGTACCCACCAGGATCGGACGGCCCTGGGCCATGCCTTCCTTGATGTCGTTGATGATCGCCGCGTATTTCTCTTCGGCGGTCAGGAACACCAGATCGTTGTAGTCCTTGCGCGCCAGCGGCTTGTTCGGCGGAATCACCACCACTTGCAGGCCGTAGATCTGGTGGAATTCGAACGCTTCGGTGTCGGCGGTACCGGTCATGCCGGAGAGCTTGTTGTACAGGCGGAAGTAGTTCTGGAACGTGGTCGAGGCCAGGGTCTGGCTCTCGGCCTGGATGTTCAGGCCTTCCTTCGCTTCGATGGCCTGGTGCAGGCCTTCGGACAGGCGACGGCCCGGCATGGTGCGGCCGGTGTGTTCGTCAACCAGTACGACCTGGCCGTCCTGGACGATGTATTCGACGTTGCGATGGAACAGCTTGTGGGCACGCAGGCCGGCGTAGACGTGGGTCAGCAGGCCCAGGTTATGGGCCGAGTAGAGGCTTTCGCCTTCAGCCAGCAGGCCGACGCGGGTCAGCATCTCTTCGATGAACTGGTGACCGGATTCGTTGAGCTCGACCTGGCGGGTCTTCTCGTCGACGGTGTAGTGGCCGGGCTGGGTCACTTCGCCTTCGACTTCTTCGACGTGCAGCTGGAGCTGCGGGATCAGCTTGTTGATCTCGATGTACAGCTTGGAGCTGTCTTCAGCCTGGCCGGAGATGATCAGCGGCGTACGGGCTTCGTCGATGAGGATGGAGTCGACTTCGTCGATCACGGCAAAGTTGAGTTCGCGCTGGAATTTTTCTTCCATGCTGAACGCCATGTTGTCGCGCAGGTAGTCGAAACCGAATTCGTTGTTGGTGCCGTAGGTGATGTCCGAGGCGTAGGCCGCGCGCTTCTCTTCCGGCGGCTGGAACGGCGTGACCACGCCGACCGTCAGGCCGAGGAACTCATAGAGCGGGCGCATCCAGTTGGCGTCGCGGCGGGCCAGGTAGTCGTTGACCGTCACCACGTGCACGCCCTTACCGGACAGTGCGTTGAGATACACCGCCAGGGTCGCCACCAGGGTCTTGCCCTCACCGGTGCGCATTTCGGCGATCTTGCCTTCGTGCAAGGTCATGCCGCCGATCAACTGGACGTCGAAGTGGCGCATGCCCATGACCCGCTTGCCGGCTTCACGGCAGACCGCGAAAGCTTCGGGCAGGATCTGGTCGAGGGTCTCGCCCTTGGCGATGCGGTCCTTGAATTCGGCGGTCTTGGCGCGTAACTGATCGTCCGAAAGGGCCACCATTTGCTCTTCGAAGGCATTGACGATCTGTACCGTCTTGAGCATGCGTTTGACTTCACGCTCGTTCTTGCTTCCAAAAAGTTTCTTTAACAAAGGCGCAAACATATCGGCAGGATCTTCCACACTAAAGGGATGGAGGGCGGCCCCATGAGTCGCCCGTGCAGCCCTCATGGCCGCATGCGAACGAGCATTCTACCCGGAAACGATGGAGAGGAAAGTGGCGTTATTCCACGATGCTGGCACAGCGCTGTGACGGGGCCTCCCTAAAATAAGGGCTTTTGCGCGAACTTCAACCCACAAAACGCAGAAGTTACTCATTGATTATGCGAGTAAAAGCCGCCGGGCGGCAGGGCTCGGGCGTATCCGGCGCTTTCTGCTACCATGGCGCCTTTGTCACTTGCGGTAATCAAACATGGCCTTCCGCCCTCTTCCAGCCAAGGCACCCGCCGTTCTGCTGCGCGAAGCCAAGCCGCTGAAAGCCATCTTCGGCCACGCCAGACGCCTGGGGCACTTGCAACGCCTGCTCGACAGCCAGCTCCAGCCCGCTGCGCGCGAGCATTGTCACGTAGCGTCCTGGCGCGAAGGCAGTTTGTTGCTGATCGTCACCGACGGTCACTGGGCCACGCGCTTGCGCTACCAGCAAAAGCGCCTGCTGCGCCAACTCCAGGCCTTCGAGGAATTCGCCAACCTCACGCGGATCCTGTTCAAGGTCCAGCCACCCACGGTGCAGGTCGGCGCCAAGGGTCATACGCTGGACCTGTCCAGCGACGCCGCCGCCACCATCCAGGCCACGGCCGATGGCATCAGCGACCCCAACCTGCGGGCAGCCCTGGAGCGATTGGCGGCGCATGCGCGGCCCAAGGACTGAGATTCTTGTCGGCTGTTGAATAGCCTTCGC
>NZ_JBHFJB010000116.1:38825-40700 GCF_057334555.1 Pseudomonas sp. AGC41 | reverse complement strand
TTCACCGATGCCCAGCTCGGTCAGCACCGCCAGGGCATCGAATTGCGGGGAGCGATTGGCGGCGCATGCGCGGCCCAAGGACTGAGATTTTTTTCGCCTGTTGAATAGCCTTCGCGAGCAGGCTCGCTCCCACAATTGATCTGCATGAGGCACAAGATTTGCGCGCGCAGGAGATCTCCTGTGGGAGCGAGCCTGCTCGCGAAGGGAGCGATTCGGTCTCGATTGCCTACCGCCGCTTGCCGCCCCCCAACAATGATCCCATCAACCCGCGCACCAGCTGCCGGCCCAACTGATTGGCCGCCTGGCGCATCGCCGATTTCAGCGCCTGGCCGGCCGCGGTGCCGAGAAATTCCCCGGCCTTTTCGGTGAAGCTCGGCTCCTCGGCCGCCGGTTTGCCTGGCACGGCTTCGGCCTGCGGCTCCAGCCCCTTGCGCCCCATCAGCACTTCATAGGCCGACTCGCGGTCGATGGGTTTGTCATAACGCCCCTGCAACGGTGAGCTGGCGATCAGCCCGGCACGCTCAGCCGCGGTCAACGGCCCGATGCGCGACTGCGGCGGAGCCACCAGCACACGCTGGACCATTTCCGGCGTGCCTTTTTCCTGCAAGGTGCCCACCAGGGCTTCACCGATGCCCAGCTCGGTCAGCACCGCCAGGGCATCGAATTGCGGATTTGGTCGAAAACCGTCAGCCACCGCCCGCAGGGATTTCTGTTCCTTGGCGGTGAAAGCCCGCAGGCCATGCTGGATACGCAACCCCAACTGCGCGAGCACATCGTCCGGCAGATCGCCCGGCGACTGGGTGACGAAATACACCCCGACGCCCTTGGAGCGGATCAGCCGCACCACTTGTTCCAGCCGCTCTTGCAATGCCTTGGGCGTGCCGGCGAACAACAAATGCGCCTCATCGAAAAACAACGCCAGCAAGGGTTTGTCCGCATCGCCGCGCTCGGGCAGTTGCTCGAACAGCTCGGCCAGCAGCCACAGCAGGAATGTCGCGTAGACTTTCGGCGCCTCATGGACCAGGCGACTGGCATCCAGCAGATGAATGCGGCCACGGCCGTCACTGGCCGGTTGCAGGATGTCTTCAAGCTGCAGCGCCGGTTCGCCGAACAAGGCGTCCGCGCCCTGCTGTTCCAGGGTCGACAGTCGGCGCATCAAGGCCTGGCTGGAACCGGTGGTCATCAGGGCCGCGTCGTCCCCGAGCAGTTCAGGGTTGTCCTTGAGGTGATTGAGCAGCGCCTTCAGGTCCTTGAGGTCGAGCAGCAACAGGCCCTCGCGGTCGGCGACCTTGAACGCCGCGTACAAAGCCGCTTGCTGGCTGTCCGTCAGCTCCAGCAGGCTGCCGAGCAACAACGGGCCCATTTCACTCAACGTCGTGCGTAGCGGATGACCGGACTGGCCGTGGATGTCCCACAAGGTCACCGGATAGGCCTGGGGCTTGTGGCCGAGCCAGGGCATGCCGGCGATGCGCTCGGCGATCTTGCCTTGAGGATTGCCGGCAGCGCCGAGGCCGCACAGGTCGCCCTTGATGTCTGCCGCGAACACGGCCACGCCGGCATCGCTGAACATCTCGGCCAGGCGCTGCAACGTGACGGTTTTGCCGGTGCCGGTGGCGCCCGCCACCAGCCCGTGACGATTGGCCAGGCGCATGGCCTGGGCGACAGGTCGGCCGGCCAGGTCGGCCCCGATAACGAGTTGCGATGAATCAGGCATTTGGTCACCTGTGGGTTTGCGGTATGACGCCATTTTGCGCGCTTATATATAAGCATGCCCAGTGCAATAAGGCCCGAGCGGCAGAACAATAGCCTGCTACCAGCACTGGCCCCTTCGCGAGCAGGCTCGCTCCCACACTTTGGGCCTATGTTGAGCACAGA
>NZ_JBHFJB010000116.1:36770-38759 GCF_057334555.1 Pseudomonas sp. AGC41 | reverse complement strand
CCCTGTGGGAGCGAGCCTGCTCGCGAAGAGTGCCCGACAACACATTCCTTTACTGCACCCAACCCCAACCGAACATCTATTCTTACTAAAGGTCAACAAGGGGAGAACACAGACCGGAGGGATGTTCATCGTGCATATAGCGGACATAACCATGTTCTACGCCCCCGCCAGCGGAGGTGTACGCACTTATCTGGATGCCAAGCACCGGCGCCTGGGCAATCGGCCGGGCATTCGCCATAGCCTTCTGATCCCCGGCGCGCATCTGAGCGAGCAGGATGGGATCTACAAAGTCCCGGCCCCTCCGCTGCCCTTCGGCAAGGGCTATCGCTTCCCGCTGCGCCTGGCCCCCTGGCGTAATGTCCTGCGCGACTTGCAGCCCGACCTGATCGAGGTCGGCGATCCTTATCTCACCGCCTGGGCAGCCCTGGATGCCCGGCGACAGCTGGACGTGCCCGTCATCGGCTTTTATCACTCCGATCTGCCGCTGTTGGTAAGCAACCGCATGGGCAGCTGGTTCACGCCCAATATCGAAGCCTACGTCAGCAAGTTGTATGGCAACTTCGACCGGGTGCTGGCGCCAAGCCAGGTCATGGCCGACAAACTCACCGGGCTGGGGGTCAAAAATGTCTACGTGCAGCCGTTGGGGGTAGACCTGCAGACCTTCAATCCCGCCGCTCGCGACCCCGAACTGCGGGCCGAACTGGGCATCGCCGAGGACGCGCGCCTGCTGATTTTCGCCGGGCGCGGCTCCAAGGAAAAAAACCTGCCGGTGCTGCTCAAGTGCATGAAACGCCTGGGCGAGCGCTACCACCTGCTGCTGGTGGGCTCTTCAATGCCTGCCGTGGTGCCGGATAACGTCACGGTGATCGACGAATTCTGCCCGGCTCCGCAGGTCGCCCGGCTGATGGCCAGCGCCGACGCCCTGCTGCACGCAGGCGACCAGGAAACCTTCGGCCTGGTAATCCTCGAAGCCATGGCCAGCGGCATCCCGGTGGTAGCGGTCGCGGCAGGCGCCTTCAATGAAATCGTCCATGAGGACTGTGGCCTGCTGTGCACGCCGGACAATCCACAGGCGATGGCCAATGCCGTGCGGCAACTGTTCGCCGAAGGCTGCCAGCAACGCGGCGCAAAGGCACGCCGGCATGTAGAACGTCATTACGCCTGGGACTCGGTGGTCAATAGCCTGTTGGGCCACTATTACAGCGTGCTCGGCGCCGAGATGCCCCTGCTGGCCAATGGTTGAATCGAGGCCCATGTCGATGAACGCTCAATCCAGCCTGCTGCTGGTGCTGCATGATGTCGCACCGCAAACCTGGCCCGACTACCAGCCCTTCGTCGAAGCCGTCGACGCCCTCGGCCAGGTGCCGATGACCTGGCTGGTGGTGCCGGATTTCCACCACGCCAATAGGCTCGACGAGCATCCCGGTTTCCGGCGCATGCTCGACAGTCGGGTCGAGCGCGGCGATGAACTGGTGCTGCACGGCTATTACCACTATGATGACGGTCCGCCGGCGCTCCATCCCAAGGACTGGTTCATGCGCCGGGTCTACACCCATGAAGGGGAGTTCTACGGTCTGTCCGAGGAAGCGGCCCTCGCCCGCCTTCGCGCCGGCATCGAGATCTTCCAGCGCTACCAGTGGCCACTGGAAGGCTTCGTCGCTCCGGCCTGGCTGATGAGCGAAGGCACACGCCAGGCCTTGCGCCAGTTGCCGTTGAGTTATACCAGCGACACCCAGCACCTCTATCGCTTGCCGGAGTTCGCCCCGATCGACGCCCCGGGGCTGGTCTGGAGCGCCCGTAGCGCCTGGCGTCGGGGTTTGTCCAAGGTCATCAGCGACCGGCGTGAACAGCGCTGGCGCCAGGCACCGGTCATTCGCCTGGGCCTGCACCCGGTGGACATGCGCCACGGATTTTCCCGCGACTACTGGCTGCGAACCCTGGAGCGCCTGCTTGAAGACGACCGTGTGCCGATGACCAAGGTCGAGGGGG
>NZ_JBHFJB010000116.1:26655-36691 GCF_057334555.1 Pseudomonas sp. AGC41 | reverse complement strand
CCCCTCAGCAGTGCCGCATGAAACGGCTGGTCTGGTTAGGCGCCGCCCTGTTGATTGCGGTATTGGTCCCGATGCTCGTGGGCGGTGGGGAGATGTGGTCGCGGCTGCAGCGCTTTCCGCTGTCCTTGCTGCTGGTCATGCTCGGCATGATCGTGCTCTGCTGGGGCCTCAACTCGGTGCGCCTGCGCTTGCTGCTGGGCGAACATCGTGGGCGCATAGGCGGGTTGAAAAGCATTGGCGTGGTGATGTCCACCGAGTTCGCGATGTGCGCGACGCCCGGCGGCAGTGGCGGGCCGCTCACGCTGATGGCGCTGCTCGCGCGCAACGGCGTGCGTCCCGCCCATGGCAGCGCGGTGTTCGCCATGGATCAGCTGAGCGACCTGCTGTTTTTTCTTTGCGCCTTGTTGGGCATCCTGTTTTACGCACTCTTCCAGAATCTCAGTCAGCGCATGGAGTGGATGCTGGCGCTGAGCGCGGTTTCATTGTTCGGCGGGCTGTTCTGCTGCGCGCTGGTGGCCCGCTACCATCGCCGGCTGATTCTCCTGGGCGCGCGGCTATTGCGGCATCTGCGAGTGAAGCCGGTGACCCGTCGACGCTGGGGGCGCAAGATCCTGAATTTCCTCGCGGCATTTACCGACACTCTGAAATTGCCACGCCAGACGCTGTTCCAGGTGTTCGTCCTGACCTGCCTGCACTGGGTCCTGCGCTACAGCGTGCTGTACCTGGCCTTGAAAGGACTCGGCGCGGATCTGCAATGGGCCTGGAGTTTCCTGATCCAGATGCTGTCCCTCAGCGCCGGGCAGTTCAGCCTGTTGCCGGGCGGCGCCGGAGCGGCGGAATTGACTTCTGCAGCGTTGTTGGCACCGATGGTGGGCAAATCCACCGCGGCGGCAGCGATCCTGATCTGGCGGGCGGTGACGTATTACTTCTATCTGCTGGCCGGAGGACCGGTGTTCTTCATGATGGTCGGGCGACCTTTGATCAAGAAGCTGATGAAGCTGCGGCAAGCCTGAGAGGTCACCCCTTGGACTCGGGGTCGTCCTGGGGCTGCTTGTGCATTTCTTCCCACAGCTGGGCGGCGTCGGGAAATTCGGTGCCGTCTTCCGGACCCAGCGCTTCGGGATCGTAGCGACTCAGACACCCTTCGCCCACGGTCGCCGGCGCTTTGGCGGTGGCTTTGTCCAAGGGATCGGTCATGGCATTCATGCCTCGAGGTTCGTGGCAAGGGAGAAAGCTCCCTTGCCACATAGCGTCAGAAGACTACAAATCAGAAGACTACGGTCTTGTTGCCGTGCACCAGCACACGGTCTTCCAAGTGATAGCGCAAACCGCGCGCCAGGACCATTTTTTCCACGTCGCGACCGAAGCGCACCATGTCTTCGATGCTGTCGCTGTGGCTGACACGTACCACGTCCTGCTCGATGATCGGACCGGCGTCCAGCTCTTCGGTCACGTAGTGGCAGGTGGCACCGATCAGCTTCACGCCGCGCATCGAGGCCTGATGGTACGGCTTGGCACCGACGAACGACGGCAGGAAACTGTGATGGATGTTGATGACTTTATGCGCGTATTCGCTGCACAGCGAAGGCGGCAGGATCTGCATGTAGCGGGCCAGCACCACCACCTCGGCGCCATGTTGCTTGACCAGCCGTGAAACCTCGGCAAACGCCGGCTGCTTGTCCTGCGGGTTGACCGGTACGTGGTAATACGGGATGCCGTGCCATTCCACCATGCTGCGCAAGTCGTCATGGTTGGAAATGACACAGGCGATGTCGCAATCGAGCTCATCGCTGTGCCAGCGGTGCAACAGATCAGCCAGGCAGTGGGACTCACGACTGGCCATCAGTACCACGCGCTTTTTCTGCGCGGTATCGGTGATACGCCAGTCCATCGAAAACTCTTCGGCAATCGGCGCGAACGCCTCGCGGAAGGCTTCGATGCCGAAGGGCAGCGAGTCGGCGCGGATCTCGTGACGCATGAAAAACCAGCCACTCTGATTGTCCGAATGGTGGCTTGCTTCAGTGATCCAGCCGTTATGGGACGCCAGAAAGTTACTGACCTTAGCAACGATACCGACGCGGTCCGGGCAGGCGATCACCAGCCGAAAAGTGCGCATTAGGGGAACTCCAGAACTTCGCAAAGGCGGCCATTCTAGCCATTGCGCGGCAAAACTGCAGTATCGATCACACAGCGTGCCCAACGGTGGCTGACCGGGACTGCCAATGACGCCGTGGCAAGCTATATGCGTGGACAGAAGTGGAGACTGCATCACATTATTTATTTCGCGTCGTTCACTCTGTGCTAGCGCAGTATTAATTAAATAAACACGGGTTAAATGTTTACTTGATGAAACTGTCTGATTACTATTGCCTCACTGTCTCCTTGTCACCAGCGTCCTACATAAGGTAGTCCCCATGTCCCTGATCACCGAATACAACGCCACAAAACAAGCCATTGAAGAACTGCAACAACGCCTGGCCGACCTGTCGAAAGACGACAAACTGCAAAAAGAACTGGAATTCGAAGGCAAATTGCGCACGCTGATGGGCGAATACTCCAAGTCCCTGCGCGATATCATTGCCCTGTTGGATCCAGAGTCCAAGTCGAGCAAAGCCCCGCGTGGCGCTGTGAAAACTACCGGCACCAAGCGCGCTCGCAAAGTTAAGCAATACAAGAACCCGCACAACGGTGAAGTCATCGAAACCAAAGGTGGCAACCACAAGACTCTGAAAGAGTGGAAAGCCAAGTGGGGCGGCGACGTGGTTGAAGGCTGGGCAACCCTGCTGGGCTAAGCTCCGGCGGTTCCAAGCGTTCTCGACGCATAAAAAAACGCCAGCGATTGCTGGCGTTTTTTTTTGCCTGTGAGCTAGTGATTTATTTTCCTTACATGCCAGCACGGCGACTCAAAGGCTTAAACGTTTGCGCAATTGCTGGCTGTAGCCTTGCCATTGCGTCAGTACCTCGTGCTGCACTGGGCTGGAAAGCGCCAGCCATTGCGCCATCGCCTCATCGAAACTTTCCAGGGTATTAGGCGCGCCCCACTCCGGCGATTTCAGCCGCTGCTGGCAGAACAGTTTCCAGCGCGACTGTTCTTCGGGGTTCAAGCTGTCAGGAAAGTTACGCGCACGGTATCGAAATAATAATTCCGGCAGGCGCTCATCGTCGAAGTGCCAACGTTCCCCGGCCAATTGGTCGGGATCGGCCTGGCGCACTTGTTCGCACAAACGACGATCACGATCGCCCATGAATCCGGCATACAACTGTTGTTCGGGGTCCTCGCTCGCGGTGAAATCCTCGCGACCATAAATCGCCTGGAGTTTATCCTGCCAGACTTGCTGTGCGTCACTTAGCCGCAGCGCCCGCTGCCGATATCCCTCAATGTCCAGTTGCAGGCGTTGCTGGTCCTCGTCGCGCAGTACCGACAGCGGCGCGACCACCGGGCACTTGTTGATATGAATAAGCTTGAGGGGTACGGGCAATTCTCCTTCCAACAACTCTTCACGGCGGGTATACAAGCGTTGGCGCAGGATTTCGGCGTCATGGTCCAGCAGCCCTTGAGGATCCAGATGCAGATCGCAGACGATCAAGGCATTGCGGTTCTTCGGGTGCCAGGCCAGCGGCAGGACCACGCCGATGTAGTTTCGCGCCGCCGAGAAGCGTCCGGAGATATGCACCATGGGCTGCAACAGGCGAACCTGATCCATCACCTTCTGTTTACTGCGCAGCTGGAATAGCCAGTCGTAAAGCCGCGGTTGTTTCTCGCGGATCAACCGGGCCAGGGCAATCGTCGCACGCACATCCGACAACGCATCATGGGCCTGGCCATGGTCGATGCCGTTGGCGGCGGTCAGGCGTTCGAGCTTGAGGGTGACGCGCCCCTCCTCCCGCGGCCAGACAATCCCATCGGGGCGCAACGCATAGGCGGCGCGAACCAGGTCGATCAGGTCCCAGCGACTGTTGCCGCCCTGCCATTCCCGTGCATACGGGTCGAAGAAATTCCGGTAAAGACTGTAGCGGGTCATCTCGTCGTCGAAGCGCAGCGTGTTGTAGCCGGCTCCGCAGGTCCCGGGCGCAGCCAGTTGCGCATGGACGCGGGTCATGAAGTCGGCCTCGCTCAAGCCTTTTTCCGCCAGGCACGCCGGTGTTATCCCAGTGATCGCGCATGCCGCCGGATGGGGCAGGATGTCATCGCTGGGCCGGCAGTACAGGTTCACCGGCTCATCGATTTCATTGAGTTCGAAATCGGTACGTATTCCGGCCACTTGCAAGGGGCGGTCGCAACGCGGATTGATGCCGGTGGTTTCGTAGTCGTACCAGAAGATGGAGGTCACGGGTGGTTCCTGTGCTGAGGACTGGCGAAGTCTAGGCGCTCCAGCCGGCCGGCGGCCAGCGCCGCGGTAACTTTTGAATGCCAGGAAGCAGCAAGCCTGCGCCCTCCCGCAAAGTCCCTGTTGTTTACATGAAGCGTGAAATGACCCACAGAGTTGTATCGTGTGCCTGCCCGAAGACTGCTAGCATCTGGGCCGAGATCGAACGTTCGAACCGCCCCCTCACAGGTCGCCCATGCTCGAGACACCAGCATTGCAAAGGAACGCGCCGCTGCCCGCGCCACTGGACACGCGTTACCAGGTCGAAACGCCCGAGGGTATCGACCTGCCGCTGCGCCCGGCGGGGTTGATGCCGCGCGCCCTGGCCTTTGCCATCGACCTCGGCATACGGGGGCTGGCCATGGGCTTGCTGTTTCTGATCCTGGCGTTTTTTGGCGAACTGGGCGTCGGTCTGGGCTCGATCCTGCTGTTTGTCATCAGCTGGTGGTACATGGTGCTGTTCGAGGTGCTGAATCAGGGGCGTTCCCCCGGCAAGCAGATCATGGGGCTGCGCGTGGTGCAGGATGACGGCCGGCCTGTCGACTGGTCGGCCTCGCTGATTCGCAACCTGCTGCGCTTTGTCGACATGCTGCCCTTCGGCTATGCGTTCGGGGCGATTACCTGCCTGCAACATCCGGCCTTCAAACGCCTGGGTGACCTGGCGGCCGGGACCCTGGTGGTTTATCGTGAGCAAGCGATCAAACGCCCCGTACTGCCAGCGGCCCGGCCGATACGAGCGCCGTTTGTCCTTGATCTCAGCGAGCAACGTGCCGTGCTGGGCTTCGCCGAGCGCCAGGCAGAACTGTCCGGCGCCAGGGTCACCGAACTGGCGACGATCCTGGCCACACCGCTTAAGGTGCACCCTTCCGGCGCCGTGGCCGAACTCAATGGCATCGCCCGCGGCCTGCTGGGGCCGACATGAAACAAAGCCTTTTCGAAAACCGTCACCAAGGGGAATGGGACCATCTGTCCCGCCAGCTCGACCAACTGGAGCGCAGCCGCACCGTCGCGCAGAGCAGTGATTTCCCCAACGCCTATCGGCGCCTTTGCCACCATCTGGCGCTGGCCCAGGCCAGGGGCTACAGCAGTCTGCTGATAGACGCATTGCAGCAACTGGCCTTGCGTGGTCACCAGCAACTCTACCGGGACCGCGGCCGGCTCTCGGCCAACCTGTCGACCTTTATCCTGGCCGGTTTCCCCCGACTGGTTCGTGAGCAATGGCGGTTCGTGCTGGCTGCGGCCCTGATGTTCCTCGGCAGCCTGGTCGGCATGGGACTGCTGGTCTACCTGTTCCCCGAACTGGTCTACAGCGTGTTGAGCGTCGAAGAAGCCAGCCAGATACGCGGCATGTACGACCCCGCCGCCGGTCACCTGGGGCGTTCGATCGAGCGGGCCGCCAGCGAAGACTGGGTCATGTTCGGCTACTACATCATGCACAACATCGGGATTGCCTTTCAGACGTTCGCCAGCGGCTTGCTGTTCGGCCTGGGCAGCGCGTTCTTCCTGTTCTTCAATGGCCTGACCATCGGCGCAGTGGCCGGGCACCTGACCCAGATCGGTTCGGGATCAACGTTCTGGTCATTCGTGATCGGCCACGGCGCCTTCGAACTCACCGCCATCGTCCTGGCCGGCGCCGCGGGACTGTTATTGGGCTGGGCACTGATCGCGCCGGGGCGCCTGACCCGAGGCGAAGCGTTACGGCTCGCCGCCGGCAAGAGCGTGCTGATCATCGGCGGCGTGGTGCTGTTGCTGCTCATCGCGGCGTTCGTCGAGGCCTACTGGTCCTCCAGCGCGGTGACACCTACCACCAAATACATCGTCGGCGCTTTATTGTGGCTGCTGGTGCTCGGGTACTTGCTGTTTGCCGGACGAGGCCATCATGCGCCTGAGTGACGCCAGCGTCGTCATCCGCCCCCGCACCACCTGGGAAGCCATGGACCTCGGCGTGCTGATGAGCCAGCAGCATCGACGACTGCTGATGACCAGTTGGGCCATCGTCACGCTGCCGGTGTATGCGCTGCTGACCCTGTTGCTGTGGGACTCGCCGTCACTGGTCCTGATCGTGTTCTGGTGGCTGAAACCGGCCTTCGACCGTCTGCCCCTGTTCATTTTGTCCAAGGCCCTGTTCGGCGAGCCGCCTACGCTGAAGCAGGCGTTGCGCCAATGGCCCGCGCTGCTCAAGCCGCAATTGCTCGCCAGCCTGACCTGGCGACGGCTGAGCCTGAACCGCAGCTT
Organism: Pseudomonas sp. AGC41; assembly: GCF_057334555.1. NCBI lineage: Bacteria > Pseudomonadati > Pseudomonadota > Gammaproteobacteria > Pseudomonadales > Pseudomonadaceae > Pseudomonas > Pseudomonas sp. AGC41. The sequence continues at coordinate 30,089 of NZ_JBHFJB010000116.1, read as the reverse complement.
CCTGATGCCGGTGGTGCAACTCGAAGGCTTGGCCGGCGAGGCGCGTGAGCAGCGCTTGCGCGTGCTGCTGCAACGCAACGGTGGCGCGGCGCAGTGGCTGACCATCATCGGCGTGCACTTGGAAACGGCGTTGTGGTTTGGCCTGATGGCCCTGTTCTATCTGTTCATCCCGCAACAGGTCGAACTGGAATGGGACTGGCAGACCCTGATCGCCGTGGCCGAGCACGACTGGCTGTGGCTCGAACATCTGGTCAACTTGCTGTATCCACTGCTGCTGGTCTTCTGGGAACCGATCTATGTCGCCTGTGGCTTCAGCCTATACCTGAACCGCCGGACGATTCTCGAGGCCTGGGATATCGAACTGGTGTTCCGGCGCCTACGCCAGCGCCTGGCCGGCGTGGCACCGGCGCTATTGCTGCTGGCAATGACGCTGCTACCGTTGGCGCCACCTGCCTGGGCCGCGCAGGACGACAACGGTCCCGACAGCCCACGCCTGCGCAACCAGCCACTGACCAGCGAGGCCTCCCGGGACAGCATAGAAGCGATTCTCGAAGCGCCGCCGTTCAAGAATCCGGAAACGATCACCCGCTACCGTTTCGGCGAAGAAGCCGCTGAATCAGCCGAATCAGCCGAGCCAGCCGAAACCGATGGAGCGCCAGGCTGGCTCAAGTCGCTGTTCGAATGGCTGTCGAAAAAACGCTTCGAGGGCGTTGCCGCGCTGATTCAGGTGCTGCTCTGGGCGGCATTGTTGACGGCCATCGCCTGGCTGGCCTGGCATTACCGTCATAGTCTCAAAGCCCTGGGGAACCTTAGGCCAGCAAAGCGCATGCCTTCGAAACCACCCGCACCGACGCAGATGTTCGGCCTGGATATCCGTGAAGAGAGCCTGCCAGAGGATGTGGCGACCCGCGCCGAGCAGTTATGGTCCGCCGCGCCCCGCGAAGCGTTGGGTCTGCTGTATCGAGCCTTGCTCAGCCGGTTGCACCATGAATTCGCCATCCCCTTGAAACCCGCCGACACCGAAGGCCAGGTGCTGCAGCGTGTCGAACAGCTGCAGAAGCAGGACTTGCTGGCCTTCAGCAAAAATCTGACGCTGCATTGGCAAAACATCGCCTATGGACACCGTCCGCCAGCGCCTGATCTGCAACGCGAGCTGTGCGATGGCTGGCGCGGCCTGTTCGGTCCGGGAGTTTCCCGATGAGCCGCCGCGCCGGATGGCTGGTCGCTGCGGTGGTTGCGGCGCTGGTCTGCGCTTTGGGCATCTATTTGTCCAAAAAAGCCGTGCCTTACCAGGAGACCATCGATCACGGCCCGTCCCCCGAAGCCCAGGCCAACCCCTACCTGGCGGCGGAACATTTCCTGCGTCGGCACGGCGTGGAGGTCGAGCATGCCAACAGCCTGGACGTCCTGCCTGGCCTTGAACCGCACCAGCGCAGCCTAATGTTGCTGGGCGAGCGGAGCGACATGACGCCACGGGAGGCCGACCAATTGATGAACTGGACCCGGGCCGGCGGACGGCTGCTGTTCGTCGCCGAGGCCTTGTGGGATGACAGCACCGGCAGCAGCGGCGACCTGCTGCTCGATCGCGTGGGCTTGCGCCAGCTTCTAAGCAATGACCTCAAGGAGCCCGACGCCGAGCTCGTCAAGGATCGCTATCCCGAGCTGACCAAACTATTTCTGGAAGATGAGGAAGCGCCTGCCTACGTCGGCTTCGACACCGATTTCCACCTCGAAGACCCGCAGAACCTCGCCCAGGCCTGGGCCAACAGCGCACAGGCGACCCACATGATGCAACTCAACCACGGCTTGGGCACCATCACCGTGCTCACTGACGCCGAGCTGTGGAAAAACGACCAGATCGACCAATACGACAACGCCTGGCTGCTCTGGTACCTGAATGCCGACACGAATGTCACGCTGTTGTTCGACATCGAGCACGACAACCTGCTGACCCTGCTGCTGCGTTACTTCCCCCAGGCCCTGGTGGCGCTGCTGGTCCTGATCGGGCTGTGGTGTTGGCGCTCGGCGGTGCGGCATGGCCCGCTGCAACAACCGGCACCCAAGGCGCGACGGCAATTGCAGGAACACCTGCAGGCCAGCGCCGCGTTCCAACTGCGCCACCGCGGTCGGCAACACTTGTTGCAGAGCTTGCAACATGACGTGTTGCGCCGGGCGCGCCAGCTTCATCCAGGATTCGAACGACTGGGCGTCGCCGAACAATGGCAAGTGCTTGCACGCCTGACTCGCCAACCCACGCGAACCATCAGCCAGGCCCTCAGCCCTCGGCCGGAGCAGCGCATGTCCAGCACCGAGTTCTGCCGCCAGGTGGCCCTTTTGCAAACTCTCAGGAATGCCTTATGACTGAACAGAACGAACCTGTCGACGGCCAGGCCCATGCCGCCCAACAGCGCCAGCGCGCCAGCCAGTTGGCCCAGGCGATCCGTACCGAACTGCACAAGGCGGTGGTCGGCCAGGCTGCGGTGGTCGACGATGTGCTGACGGCATTGATCGCCGGTGGGCATGTGCTGCTCGAAGGTGTTCCAGGGTTGGGCAAGACGTTGCTGGTGCGCGCGCTCGCGCGCTGTTTCAGTGGCGAGTTCGCGCGCATCCAGTTCACGCCCGACCTGATGCCCAGCGACGTCACCGGCCACGCGGTGTACGACTTGCAGACCGAGCAGTTCAAGTTGCGCAAGGGCCCGGTGTTCACCAATCTCCTGCTGGCCGACGAGATCAACCGGGCGCCGGCAAAAACCCAGGCGGCGCTGCTCGAGGCCATGCAGGAACGCCAGGTCACCCTCGAAGGCCGAGCCCTGCCGATCGCCCAACCGTTCATGGTGCTGGCGACCCAGAACCCCATCGAACAGGAAGGCACCTATCCGCTGCCGGAAGCCGAGCTCGACCGCTTCATGCTCAAGGTCCGCATGGACTACCCCGATGCCGACCAGGAGTTGGACATGGTCCGCCAGGTCAGCCGCTCGACCCGGGCCGACATGCTTGACGTGCAACCGTTACGTACGGTGCTGCAGGCCAAGGATGTGCAGGCACTGCAGCGCATCGCCAGTGACCTGCCGATGGACGACCAGGTCCTCGACTACGCCGTCCGCCTGGCCCGTGCCACTCGCAGCTGGCCAGGTCTGACGCTGGGCGCCGGGCCTCGCGCCTCGATCGCGCTGGTACGCTGCGCAAGGGCCCGGGCGCTGCTGCGCGGCGGCGAATTCGTGGTCCCGGACGACATCAAGGGCTGCGCCCTGGCCGTGCTGCGCCATCGCGTACGGCTGGCGCCGGAGCTGGATATCGAGGGGCTGTCGGTGGACCAGGTGCTCGGGCAGTTGCTCGATCAAGTCTCGGCACCGCGGTTGTGACGAGGCCCACAGCATTGGCTCTGCCAAGCGTATCTTCTGTGCCAGGAATGCCTCTCGTGGGGGGGGGGGGGG
>NZ_JBHFJB010000116.1:16303-26512 GCF_057334555.1 Pseudomonas sp. AGC41 | reverse complement strand
CCCCCCCCCACGGAAAATTGTGCGGTAAGGATGCGCTTATGAAACCCTCGCGCCTGTTGCTCATCTGGCTCGCGATCCTGCTGGCCGTCGGCATCGTGCTAGGCACCTTGCGAGCGCTGGGCATCGCGGTGCCGTCGACACTTTTGTCGATCAACTGGGGGATGCTGCTGGCCTTGCTGGCCTTGGCTCTGCTCGATGCCGTGCGGCTGCGGCGCCTGCCCTCGCCCCGCATACAGCGACACATGCCGGGCAGCCTCGCATTGGGGCGCTGGAGCGAAGTGCGCCTGGACATCAGCCATGACTTTGCCCAGCCAACACCGATCCAGGTGTTCGATCACGTACCCGGTGGCCTCGACTTCGACGACCTGCCCGTGTCGGTCGAGCTTCGACCCGGCCAACGCAGCCAGCTCGGCTACCGCTTGCGCCCGCTCAAGCGCGGTCATTTCATTTTCAGCCACTGCGAGATCAGCCTGCCCAGCCCGCTGGGATTGTGGTCCGGCAAACGCCTGCTGGAGGCGCTCGACAACACTCGCGTCTACCCGGATTTCGCCAGGCTCTATGACGGCCAGCTATTGGCCGTCGACAACTGGCTGAGCCAGCTCGGCATACGCCAGCGCCAGCGCCGTGGCCAGGGCCAGGAGTTTCATCAACTGCGCGAATTCCGCGAGGGCGACAGCCTGCGCCAGATCGACTGGAAGGCCACCGCCCGCCACCGTACGCCGATCGCCCGTGAGTACGAAGACGAACGTGACCAGCAGATTATCTTCATGCTCGACTGCGGTCGGCGCATGCGCAGCCAGGACGATGAACTGGCTCACTTCGATCACGCTCTTAATGCCTGCCTGCTGCTCAGCTATACCGCGCTACGCCAAGGCGACGCCGTCGGCCTGTACACCTTCGCCAGTGAGCGACCGCGCTACCTCGCGCCGGTCAAAGGCACCGGCCAGCTCAACGTATTGCTCAATGCCGTCTATGACCTGGACAGCAGCCAGCGGCCCGCCGATTACCAGGTCGCAGCCACTCAATTGCTGGCCCGGCAAAAACGCCGGGCCCTGGTGGTACTGGTGACCAACCTGCGGGATGAGGACGACGAGGAACTGCTGGCTGCGGTCAAACGCCTGGGCCAGCAGCATCGGGTGCTGGTGGCCAGTCTGCGCGAAGAAGCACTCGACCGATTGCGTCAGGCGCCGGTACAAACCCAGCCTGAAGCCTTGGCCTATTGCGGGACGGTGGACTACTTGAACACCCGCGCCGAACTCCATCTGCGGTTGACGGCCCATGGGATCCCGACCCTGGATTCGCGCCCCGGTGAGCTAGGGGCGGATCTGGTGACGCAATACCTGGCATGGAAAAAGGCCGGGACCGCATAGGCCCCACGCAGGAGCCGGTTGCTCAAGCCGAGGCTGGCAACGAATAAAAACAGAAATACTGCTGCAACGCGCTGACCAACGACCCGTACTCCGGCGACGCCCACTGCAGGCTGAAACCGGCATCGAAATGCTGGGGTGTCACGTCTTCATGGCACCACAGGCATCTGGCCGTCAGCCGGATGTCTTGCTGTAGTCCATCGTCACAGGGGATTTTCAGGTACAGATCGAAGCTTGCGCCAATCATCAACGGCAATTGACTGATCAACATCAGGCCGTTTTCAGAGACGTTGCCCAGAAAGCCGATGGGCTTGTCGTTGAGGCCATTAAACACCTCAAGGAAACAAGCCAACTGATGCCGTTCAATGCGGCGCTCTTTGTACATATCCTGTATCGCTTTTTTAATGGCCGCTCACGGCCCGACCGAACACTTCGGAACGAACCCAAGCGAGCCCGCTCTCCCTGATCCCCGCGCCAGACGCTGGAACACGTCATGACCTGTTGCATCGGTACAGGCGTCACCTGGCTATTAGAGCTCCAACTCTAAAAGCCAGGTGTACAACTATAGCCCAGGTTCTGCTGACGACCAGTCCGGATGCGCTCCTATCATCAGGTCGCGACGGAGCGTGGTCGAGGGCTTGGATGCGGCGTCGTTCAGAACGCCGTCGGGCGGATGGCCGAGGCGCTGCGGGTCGGGTAGTGACCCAGGCTCTGCAGCGTTTCGAGCCGGGCGCGGGCGCGATAGGCATACTCGCTGTTGGGGTATTGCGTGAGGATGAACTGGTAGGTCTGCGCCGCGTCGACGAACAGTTTTTGCCGCTCCAGGCATTGGCCACGCATCATCGAGACTTCCGGTTGCATGTAGCGGCGGGCACGGCTGGCGCGGTCGACTTTGGACAGCTCAAGCATCACCTGCTCGCAATTGCCGCGCTCGTAGGCCTTGTAGGCCAGGTTCATGTGATGGTTCATCGACCAACGGGTGCAGCCCGTAATGCTCAGGGCCAGGGCAATAAAAAGCACGAATCGCATGGGGAGGTTCTCCTGTCTTGAGCTCTTTATCGACCTGGATGGGAAAATCTTCAACCTGAAAAAGGATTGGACCAGCTCTTGTGGCGAGGGAGCTTGCTCCCGCTGGGGCGCGAAGCGGTCCTGAGATTTTGCGGTCGCTGCGCAACCCAGCGGGAGCAAGCTCCCTCGCCACAAAGACATGTTCCAACGGGACATTCTGTTCGGCTCGCGATGAGGCCGGCGTTTGTTGCATCAAACCCAAGTCTCTAGCCGGCCCGGGATTTATTTGCCCAAGCGCAAATTGGCCTCCGCCAGATCCAACTCCGCCAGCACCTCACGCAACACGTCATCGCCGATCTGGTGCTGGCGACTGAGGCGATACAGCTCCAGGCGCTGCGCTCGGTACGCCTTCAAACGCAACCGGCGCTCCAGCAGGTCCATCTGGAACGCCAGCGCCTGGGCTTCGGCCGAGTCGTTGAACACCTCAAGCTGATGACGATACTCGGACATCAGCCGCGCCTTGACCTCCGTCGCCAGCGCCGCCGTGGCCGCGTCCGGCGGTGCTGCCTCGGCCGGTTCTTCCAGCTCCAAGGCATGAATCGCCGCTTCAGCGGTTTTGCGCCAGGCCTCACGGACTTCGCTACGGTGTTTGTCGTCCGGGCCCTTCTCGACGCCGCGCAACAGCAGGGGCAAGACGATGCAGGCGGCGACCAGTGACAGCAGAATCACACCGGCAGCGATGAAGATCAGCAAGTCTCGCTCGGGAAACGCCCCGCCCGCCCCCAACAGCAACGGCACCGACAGCACGCCCGCCAGCGTTACCGCCCCGCGCACGCCGCCGAAGGTCAGCAACCAGCAAGAGCGCGCCGTGGGTACCAGGGTCAGCTCGCCCTTGCCGCGCCAGCCGCGCAACAGCCCGGACAGGCGCCAGATGCTCTGCACCCAGACAAACCGCAGCACTAGCAGCACCAGGAAAATCGCCACCACATCCAGGCAGCGATAGAACAACGTGGGCCACAACGTCGGCTCGTGGCTGGTCACGGCCTTGATGATGTCCGGCAGCTGCAAGCCCAGCAGCAGGAAAATCAAGCCGTTGAAGGCGAACTCCAGAAGCGCCCAGACGCTGCGATTGAGCAGCCTTGTCCCGGTCTGGCGCGGCAGCAGATCCAGCCAGCTCTGCATCATCCCCGCGGCCACCGCCGAAAGTATCCCCGATGCGCCCAAGCGTTCAGCCAGCACATAGGCCGCAAACGGCAATAACAACATGAACACCACGTGGGTCGCCGGATCGTCCCAGCCACGGGCGACCATCCAGGCCCGCAAGCGACCCACCAGCCAGCTCAAGGCCACGCCCACCAGAAGGCCGCCGAGCGCGACCAGAACAAACGTCAGGCTGGCATTGGCCAGGGAAAACACACCGGTGATGGCGGCTGCCAAGGCGAACTTGAACGTCACCAGGCCTGACGCATCGTTCATCAATGCTTCGCCCTGGAGCATGTGCATCAAGGGCGCGGGCAAACGCTCCCGGGCAATCGCCGAGACCGCCACGGCGTCGGTCGGCGACAGGACCGCCGCCAGGGCGAATGCCACCGGCAACGGGATGCTCGGCAATAACCAATGAATGAAGTAACCCGCGCCGACCACCGTGAACAACACCAGCCCGACCGCCAGCGTCAGGATCGGCCCGCGCAGGCGCCACAGCTCGCGCTTGGGCATGCGCCAGCCATCGGAGAAGAGCAACGGCGGGAGGAACAGAAACAGGAACAATTCAGGATCAAGCGCCACGTGCAGCCCCAGCGACGGCCAGGCCAGCACGGCGCCAGCAGCGATCTGCACCAGGGGCAATGGCAGCGGGATCAACCTTCCGATCAGGCGCGAGACGCCCACCAGCATCAACAGGATCAGGACGGTATAGGCGCTTTGCATAACGGACTTCCAATGACAGCTATACACATCTCCGGCAACAGCTGGCCGGTGAAGTGCCATATTAACTGCCAACGTGAACCGCTGCCGTTGCACATTCGTCGCGCCTCAGCGGCGCCAATGCACAGTCGTCCGCTGGCCGCTCCTGACCTCCACGCAGCAGGGACGACCGGCGGTCATCCGAAGCTAAACAGCTCGCTCGGCGGCACTGAGGGTCGAGCGGGCCGAGACAAAATCGACGCTATCGCCCTCATTGTCGCTGTCTTCCCCGATCTGCTCGGCCGTCGTCGTTTCGACCAAAGGCAACATTCCCTGCAGCTCATCCGGATGAGCGGGACCGGCGGAAATCCTGTCCAACGCGGCGGAAGCCTTGTCCGCCATCGGCTGCGTCATCACAGCCGTGGTCACCCATGCGGCAAGCACCGGGGCCATCGTGGCGGTGACAGTCGCCTTGCCCGCCGCCGCTACACCCGCAGGTGAAAACCCGGCGTTCCTGGCCGCGTTGACCGCGGCGGTCTGGGCCATGCCGATCGCCGTAATACCACCGGCCAACGCGCCGAGCCCACTGACCAAGCCAGTCGGCGTGACCAAGGCTTGCAGCGATTTGCTGCCGTCGCGCACCGCGTCCAGCGGCAGGCTGCCGACCCGCTTGGCAACGCCCATCGCAGCACTCCCTACGCCGTAATTCTTGAGGTCCTTGTAACGCTGGTGCCAGTCCTGGCGCCCCAACAGGTATTCCGGGCCAACCCGGTGTTTCGATTTATCGATGGAATGCTGCAGGTCATAGGCGGCCATGCCTGAAAGCGGCGACCCGACGGCGGCAATTACAGAGTCCACCCTGCTGCCCGTCTGCGCATCGACGGTCTTCGTCACGACGGGCTGGACGACCGTACGCAGAACGTTTCGCGCGGTGAAGGTCTGGAAGGTCAGGCTGCCTTCGAGGGCCTGGGTCCCCAGGCTCGGCTTCACCGCCTGGGCGGCCTCTTGCATGACCGGCTCCAGCTCGGAATTTTCAGCCACCAACCATTGGGTATCGCTGGTGGCGCGTTTCATCAGGCCATTGCCAACCGTGTCGGTGGCGCTGCTGACCAGGCCGGCAATCGCCGAAAGCGCCAACGGGGCGGTAATCGAGCCATTGCCGGTCACCGCCGGAGCAAAGTCCAGCGCGATCGACGCTGCGCCGAAGGGCACCGAACGAACGAACCCGACAGTGTCATGGGCCGCGCGATCCAGCCGCGAGCCTTTGGTCAGCACGGCATCAACGCTTTCAGCGGTTTCGCCATCATTGGCCAAGGTACGCGAGCGATCATCGATCAGTGCTTCGAAGGCCTCGCGATTGGCGCCGTTGATATGGGGCTCGAACACCCTGGTGAGCTGGGCCTTGATGGCACCAGTCCGAGTTGCCAGGTCCTGTGCAGCCGTAACAGGGCCGATCGGGACGGACGCAGCGGTCCCGGTGCTCGCCGCTGTCGAATGAGCCGGCAAGCCGTGTTGCTGGGGTGCAAGTGTTTCTTCGGATTGATTCGTCAATGGATGAAGCGGTATCGGTGAGATGGCGTCCATGAAAAGTCCCTTATATGAAATAAGTGCTGGGGTTCACCTGTGCTGTGTGGTCGCCTTCGTCCTATCGGTTCCGCACCGCCCGATCCGCCGACAGTCGAGGCACGCAGTGGAACGACGTGGCATAATCGTCGGCTGATTTTCAGGACGATACCGGGAACGTTTTGGAGGAGCATTCATGCCCAATGAAAACAAGCACTTACAGCTCTTCGGCATTAAAGCCTGCGATACGATGAAAAAAGCCCGTACCTGGCTCGATGAACACGCGGTGCAGTATGACTTTCACGATTACAAGACTGCCGGCATCGACCGTGAGCACCTGACCCAATGGTGCAACGAGCATGGCTGGCAAGTGGTGTTGAACCGTGCCGGTACGACCTTTCGCAAACTCGACGACGAACGCAAAGCCGATCTCGACCAGATGAAAGCCATCGAACTGATGCTCGCCCAACCCTCGATGATCAAGCGCCCGGTGCTCGATCTCGGTGACCGAACCCTGATTGGCTTCAAGCCAGAGATCTATGCGGCAGAGATCAAGTAAGCCTGCCCAGTCCATTTTGTTGAGGTAATTTTCATGTCCACTACCCTGTTCAGTCTGGCCTTCGGTGTCGGCACCCAAAACCGTGAAGGCGCCTGGCTGGAAGTCTTCTACGCCCAACCACTGCTCAACCCGTCGGCCGAAATCGTTGCCGCCATCGCGCCGATTCTTGGCTATAGCGAAGGCAACCAGGCCATCATCTTTACCACGGCCCAGGCCTCGCAACTGGCTGAAGCGCTGCGCAGCGTCGACGCCGCACAGGCCAAGCTGCTGACCCGCCTGGCTGAAAGCCACAAGCCGCTGGTCGCCACGCTGCTGGCCGAAGATGCGCAACTGAGCTCCACGCCTGAGGCCTACCTCAAGCTGCACCTGCTGTCCCATCGCCTGGTCAAGCCCCACGGCCTGAACCTGGCCGGCATCTTCCCACTGCTGCCGAACGTGGCCTGGACCAGCCAGGGCGCGATCGACCTGAGCGAACTGGCCGAGCACCAGCTCGAAGCCCGCCTGCGTGGCGAGCTGCTGGAAGTATTCTCGGTGGACAAATTCCCGAAGATGACCGACTACGTGGTTCCGGCCGGCGTGCGTATCGCCGACGCCGCGCGCCTGCGCCTGGGCGCCTATGTGGGCGAAGGCACCACGGTGATGCACGAAGGTTTCGTCAACTTCAATGCCGGTACCGAAGGTCCGGGGATGATCGAAGGCCGGGTCTCGGCGGGCGTGTTCGTCGGCAAGGGCTCGGACCTGGGCGGCGGTTGCTCGACCATGGGCACCCTGTCGGGCGGCGGCAACATCGTGATCAAGGTTGGCGAAGGCTGCCTGATCGGCGCCAACGCCGGTATCGGCATTCCGTTGGGCGATCGCAACACCGTGGAGTCGGGCCTGTACGTGACCGCCGGCACCAAGGTCGCGCTGCTGGATGAGAACAACCAACTGGTCAAAGTGGTCAAGGCTCGCGACCTGGCCGGCCAGCCGGATCTGCTGTTCCGGCGCAACTCCGAGACCGGCGCAGTGGAATGCAAGACCCACAAGTCGGCCATCGAGCTGAACGAAGCACTGCACGCGCATAACTGAACCGCTCACACCTCACCTGTGGGAGCAACCTTGCTCCCACAGGGTCCGGCGTAACTCCAGCAGGGCCCGAAAGCATGTTGATTCAATCCCCCTGGCGTGCCGATTTCCCGGCCCTCGCCGCCCTGCAACGGCAAGGCCAGACCTATCTGGACAACGCCGCCACCACACAGAAACCCCAAGCCCTGCTCGACGCCCTGGCGCATTACTACGCCAATGGCACGGCCAACGTGCACCGGGCGCAGCATTTGCCCGGTGCACTGGCCACCCAGGCGTTCGAGGACAGCCGGCTCAAGGTTTCCCAGTGGCTCAATGCGGGAAATTGCGGCCAGATCGTGTTTACCCACGGCGCCACTTCGGCGCTGAACCTGTTGGCCTATGGGCTGGAACACCTGTTCAAGCCAGGCGATGAAATCGTCATCAGTGCCCTCGAGCATCACGCCAACCTCCTGCCCTGGCAGCAACTGGCCGAGCGCCGCTCGCTGGCGCTGGTGGTGCTGCCCCTGGATGCCGGCGGAGTGATCGATACAGAGGCCGCCACCAGGCTGATCGGTCCGCGCACCCGCCTGCTGGCGGTGAGCCAGTTGTCCAACGTGCTTGGCACCTGGCAACCGGTGCCGGCGCTGCTGGCAATGGCCAAGGCGCAAGGTGCGCTGACAGTGGTCGATGGCGCCCAGGGCGTGGTCCACGGTCGCCATGATGTGGAAGCGCTGGGCTGCGATTTTTATGTATTTTCGAGCCACAAGCTTTACGGTCCCGAAGGCCTGGGCGTGCTGTTCGGCCGTACCGACGCCCTCGCCCAACTGCGGCATTGGCAGTTCGGCGGCGAAATGGTGCAAACGGCTGATTACCACAGCGCCACGTTCCGCCCGGCGCCGCTGGGTTTCGAAGCCGGCACGCCGCCCACCGCCAGCGTGATCGGCCTGGGAGCGACGCTTGACTACCTGTCCGATCTCGACGGGCAGGCGGTTATCGACCATGAAACCGCGCTGCACGATTATCTGCTTCACGGCCTGCTGGCGCGCAACGGCGTGCGGCTGGTGGGCAATCCACAGCTGGCGCTGGTCAGCTTCGGCGTCGAAGGCGTTCATAACGCTGATCTGGCGCATCTGTTGACGGAGCAAGGCATTGCCGTGCGCGCCGGGCATCATTGCGCGATGCCGCTGTTCAAGCAATTGAAGCTTTCCGGGGCGATTCGGGTGTCGCTGGCGCTGTACAACGACTCCGCCGATATCGAGCGGTTCTTCGAGGCGCTGGATCAGGCCCTGGAGATGCTGCGATGAGCCTGCCTGCCGATGCCGCTGCGGCATTGCGGATTTTTCAGGACGCCTCCGGCTGGGAACAACGCGCCCGGCTGCTGATGCAATGGGGCGATCGCTTGCCACCGCTGAGCGATGCAGACAAGTGCGAGGCCAACCTCGTCAACGGCTGTGAAAGCCAGGTGTGGCTGGTGGGTCGGTTGCTTGATGGGCACTGGCAGTTCTCCGCCAGCAGCGATGCGCGCTTGATACGCGGGTTGGTGGCGTTGTTGCTGGCGCGGGTCAACGGGTTGGCGGCTGAGGATTTGCGTCAGGTCGACTTGCCGGACTGGTTCAATCAGTTGGGGTTGTCACGGCAGTTGTCGCCGTCGCGCAGCAATGGCTTGAATGCGGTGTTGAAGCGGATGTTCGAGCTGGCGCAATAACCGTGGCGAGGGAGCTTGCTCCCGCTGGACTGCGCAGCAGTCCCAAAAGTAGCCCACTCAATCTGCTGACATACCGCGTTGCCCGGTTTCAGGGCCGCTTTACGGCCCAGCGGGAGCAAGCTCCCTCGCCACAAAAGCTGTTACGGCTCAGGCTTAAGCCGGTCCGCCGGCCGCCGCACACCCGCCACGATCTTGTCCACAGCCTTGGTCGCCGCGACCATGCCGAACGTCGCGGTGACCATCATCACCGCGCCAAACCCGCCGGCGCAGTCGAGCTTGACGCCATCGCCGACAAAACTCTTCTGCAGGCAGATGCTGCCGTCCGGTTTCGGATAGCGCAATTGCTCGGTGGAGAACACGCACGGCACGCTGTAATGACGGGTCACTGTGCGCGAGAAGCCGTAATCGCGACGCAAGGTGGAGCGCACCTTGGAGGCCAGCGGATCGTTGAACGTACGATTGAGGTCGCAGACCTGGATCAGCGTCGGGTCGATCTGCCCGCCCGCGCCGCCAGTGGTGATGATCTGGATCTTGCGGCGCTTGCACCAGGCGATCAGCGCAGCCTTGGCGTTGACGCTGTCGATGCAGTCGATCACGCAATCGATGTCCGCCGTGATGTACTCGGCCATGGTGTCGCGAGTGACAAAGTCCGCCACCGCGTGGACGACGCAATCGGGATTGATCCCCCGCAGCCGCTCGGCCATCACTTCTACCTTGGGCTTGCCGACGGTGCTGTCGAGGGCATGTAACTGACGATTGGCGTTGCTGACGCAGACGTCATCCAGGTCGAATAGCGAAATCTCGCCCACGCCACAACGGGCAATGGCTTCCGCCGCCCAGGAACCGACGCCGCCGACACCGACAATCGCCACATGCGCCGCTCGCAGGCGCTCCAGGCCTTCGATGCCATACAAACGGGCGATGCCGGCGAACCGTGGATCTTCTGTACTCATGACCATTACCCCAAAAACCGGCGCGCATTATAGGGCTTTGCCGCAGCAATTCGAGCCTCAGGCGACCGATCGCGAAATGCCCCCACCCAATAATCTCTTGTGGGAGCG